>JAFRIQ010000006.1 GCA_017432725.1 Bacillota bacterium | reverse complement strand
TAAATTTCAGAACAATGATATTTACGTCCCCGAGATGCTGACTTCTGCAAAGACGATGGAAAAGGGAGTCGCTGTTTTAAGACCGTTTTTCGCTTCTCCGGGGGACGCTAAAATCGGAAAGGTCATCATAGGCACGGTTGCCGGAGACCTTCACGATATCGGGAAAAATCTTGTATCCATAATGATGCAGGCGACGGGACTCGAAGTTATCGATCTTGGTATAGACGTTCCTGCAGAAGAATTCACAAAAGCTCTAAAACAACACCCTGACTGCGAAATAATAGCACTTTCAGCACTTTTGACCTACACCCTCGACTCTTTGCGCGAAACGGTCGAGATAATAAGGAAGACGAAAAGAGGGAAGGCCGTGACCATCATGGTCGGCGGGACTCCCGTAACCGAAAATTTCGCAAAAAATATAGGCGCAGATATTTACACAAAAGATGCAGCCGAAGCGGCAAAAACCGCAAAAAGGTTGTATAATGATAAAAAAAGGTCATAGCGGTGTTAAGACCGTTAGTATAATAAATGCTGCACTAATTGAAAGGAGCAATCAACATGCTAGATCCTACACAACACAAAGACTGGGAAATCGCTGAGGACGCGATGAAAAACCTCCCGCCTCTTGAGTATTTCAAGGAAAAGATGGGACTTCTTGACGACGAGATCATCCCCTTCGGCAAAACTCCGAAACTTGACTTCCTCAAGATCATGGAAAGACTCAAGGACAAACCGGACGGAAAGTTCATTGAGGTAACAGCAATCACTCCTACACCTCTCGGTGAAGGAAAATCCACAACAAGCCTTGGCCTTATCGAAGGTCTCGGATATATCGGAAAGAACGCAGGCGGATGCCTCCGTCAGCCTTCCGGCGGCCCGACAATGAACGTTAAGGGTACAGCAGCCGGCGGCGGAAACGCACTCCTCGTTCCTATGACAGAGTTCTCTCTCGGTCTCACAGGCGATATCAATGACATCATGAACGCCCATAACCTCGGTATGGTTGCTCTGAATGCAAGAATGCAGCATGAGCGCAACTATGATGACGAAAGACTCGCACAGATAGGCCTTAAGAGACTTGACATCGACCCGGAAAGGATCGAATGGAACTTCGTAATGGACTTCTGCTGCCAGGCACTCCGTAAGATGGAGATCGGTCTTGGTGAAGGAGACAAAGAAGGTTATCGTATGATGACAAGAACCAACATCGCCGTATCCTCCGAGCTCATGGCTATCCTTGCAGTTGCAAAGGATCTTCCTGACCTCCGTGAGAGGATCGGAAACATCGTTCTCGCATACGACAAGAAGGGCAACCCCGTAACTACAGAAGATCTGGAAGTTGCAGGTGCAATGACCGCATGGATGAGAAACACCATCAACCCGACACTCTGCTACACAGTAGAGCATCAGCCCTGCCTCGTACACGCTGGCCCCTTCGCAAATATCGCTATCGGACAGTCCTCCATCATAGGAGACAGACTTGCTCTTAAGCTCTTCGATTATCACGTAACAGAATCCGGCTTCGCTGCAGATATCGGATTTGAAAAGTTCTGGAACGTAAAGTGCAGACTCTCAGGCCTTAAGCCTCACTGCTCTGTAGTAGTTGCTACGATCCGTGCTCTCAAGATGCACGGCGGCGGACCGGCTGTAGTTCCCGGAAGACCTCTTCCTAAGGAATACACAGAAGAGAACCTTGAGCTCCTCGAAAAAGGCTGCGAGAACCTCTTCCACCACGTAAACAACGTAAAGAAGTCCGGAATCATCCCGGTAGTCTGCATCAACAAGTTCTATACAGACACAGACGCAGAAGTAGCTCTCATCAAGAAGCTTTGCGCAGAGAAGAACGTACGCTGCGCTCTCTCCGAGCACTGGCAGTATGGCGGCAAGGGTGCTGTAGAACTGGCAGAAATGGTAGTAGATGCTTGCGAGGAAGCTGAAGGCTCCCCGATCAAGTACCTCTACGATCTCGATATGCCTCTCAGACAGAGAGTCGAGAAGATCGCAACAGAAGTATACGGCGCAGACGGCGTAGAATGGGCTCCTCTTGCAATCGAAAAGGCAGAGAGATTCGAGAACGATCCTAAGTACAAGGATTACCAGACAATGATGGTAAAGACACATCTCTCACTCTCCGACGATCCTAACCTCAAGGGCGTACCTAAGGGATGGAAACTCAAGGTAAGAGATATCCTTGAATACGGCGGAGCTAAGTTCCTTTGCCCGATGGCAGGAACCATTGCTATGATGCCCGGAACAGGATCCAACCCTGCATACAGAAGAATTGACGTTGACACCAAGACAGGTGAAGTAAGCGGATTGTTCTAAAACAAAACAATTAGTTTTTACGGCGGATGCAATATCTTTGCATCCGCCGTGCTTAAGGAGAAATGATTATGTCAATGAACGATTTATCCCTCAGGGATTTTTCACAGGCTTTAGCGGATAAGGTGTCCGTACCTGGAGGCGGTGGGGCAAGTGCTGCAGTTGCAGCTCTGGGCTCTGCTCTCAACTCGATGGTCGGTAATTTTACTGTCGGCAAAAAGAAATATGCCGATGTAGAAGAAGAGATAGTGCGTCTCATGGCAGAAGCAGACGATCTCAGAAACAGACTTCTCGAGTGCATAGACAAAGACGCCGAAGGATTTGAACCTCTTTCAAGAGCTTACGGTATACCCAAAGACGCTCCGGGAAGAGATGAGACTCTCGAAAAATGCCTGAAGGATGCAGCTGCAGTTCCCATGGAAATAACTGAACTCGCATGCAAGGTCATAGATCTTGCAGACGATTTCGCCGTAAAAGGAAGCAGCCTTATGACTTCCGATGCCGGATGCGCTTCCGTGTTCGCATGGGCCGCAGTACAGGGCGCCGCTCTGAACGTCAAAGTAAATACAAAGCTCATGACAGACAGAGAATATGCCAAGGCAATGGATAAAAGAGTAGATGAACTTCTCGAAGTTTATGAAAAGAAAGCTGAAAAAGTATACAAATTTGTTTTTGACAAGCTTGTAAGAAATGATTAAAGAAGATAAGCAAAAGCAGAGAAAAATTTGTCTTGAAAGAAGAAGGGCTCTTACTCCTGAAGAGAGGAAGTCCTTCAGCGAGGAGATCTGCAGGAAACTATCAGAACTCCCCGAATTCAAAAATGCAAAAACGATCTTCAGCTATTTGGCTACATATGACGAGGCAGACCCTTCCCACCTTCCGTCCGATGGGAAGGTGATCTGC
>JAFRIQ010000068.1 GCA_017432725.1 Bacillota bacterium | reverse complement strand
CGCGATAGGCGACTTCGTATATGAGTTTGACTCATGTCTCATGGACTACGACCCGCGGATGATAATGGATGTCTACCGCAGGAGCATCAGCGGAAACGACATCGTTTTTGCCATCCCGAAGGGAGCAAGCAGGGCGTCGTCAAAGCTGTTCTACAGGCTCTTCAACAGATTTTCTAACATGCAGTACCGGATCAAGACCCAGAGGTTCTCGATCATCAGCCGAAGAGGGATAAACCGAGTCAAGAGCATGGGAGCAAAGACCGTATACAGGAAAGCGGTATATGCGTCCTGCGGTCTTCCGGTATCCGATTTTGAATACACGCCTTCGGGTCACGCTGTTCTTCGCAATGACCAGAAGCAGGTAAAGAGGGAGTTGGCCCTCAACAGCCTGATACTGTTCACCGATATCGGTTACAGGATCAGCCTTCTGCTGAGCTTTCTGATGGCAGCCGTTCTGCTGCTGGCCGGGGTGTATACCGTGGTCATCTATCTGTCCAGCAATCCGGTAGCCGGCTGGACGACGACGATGCTGGTGACGTCCTTCGGTTTCTTCGGACTGTTCATACTGTTCGCTTTCGTGATGAAGTACCTGTCGCTCATACTCAACCTTGTGTTCTCACACAGGCAGTATGTTATAGAGAGCATACAGAAGATAACGAAATAGAAGACCAGGTGAGAGCGCAGAGAGCGCTCTCACTCTTGAAAAAGACAATAAGCGTGAAGAAAAGAGATATTTCAAAAAGGACCGCCTTTGCGATACTGGCCGTCCTAATAGCTTTCAGGCTGTTTCTTTCAGCGAATCAGCTCATATTTTCAATCCCGGGGAGTGCGCCTATCGATGACGACCTCTATTTCACTTTGGCCAGAAACATAGCTGAGGGGAACTGGCTCGGAGAATATAACTACCTGACGCTGTCCAAATATCCGTTCTTCGCCGTCTATCTAGCGTTTATACATTTTGTAAAAATACCGTATCTTATTGCAAACTGTATATTATGGATCCTGGTCGCGGCTTTGGCTTCCCGGCGGGTAGAACCGATTGTGAAGACCAGAAGAGCAAGGCTTTTTGTGTTTGTCGCCCTCATGTACAATCCGTCCACGTGGGCTCAGTACACGCTCAGGGTATACAGGGACACGTTTTTCCCGATTATATGTGCACTGTTCTTCTTTGCGACCATGGGATGGGCCTTAAGGATAAAGGAAAAAGCGTCCAAATGGCTTCCTTACATAACACTGTCCGGCATAGGCTTGGCGCTGGCGTATGTTTCAAGGGAGGACGGGTATTGGATATGGCCGTTTGCCGTGACGGGCTTCGTCATCGTCCGGATATATGTTGCCGTTGACAGACAGGTCGAGAAGAAAGCCGCAAAACTCCTTGTTTCCCTTGCGATACCCGTGATATGCACATTTGCAGCTGTTTCTACAATATGTAGTCTGAATCAAAAATATTACGGACAGTATATACTGACCGATTTTGCCAAAGGCCCCTTCGCCGAATGCTACGCCAACATGACAAGGCTCAGCCACGAGGACTGGAATCCTCTGGTGGCAGTTCCGAGAGACGTTAGGGAAAGACTGTATGAACAGTGCCCGTCCTTCGCGGAGTTCGAGGAGATACTCGAGGAGGGCGTAGCAAGGAAGGCGTACTATAATTCGGAGCTGGACGATTATCAGTCCGGAGCGTTTTACTGGGCCCTGAGGCTTTCCGCTCAGCTGCTCGGGCACAGTTCCAGCTGCACCGAGGCGATGGAATTCTGGAGCAGGTTATCTGACGAAGTCGAGAAGGTCATAGAAAAGGATCCCGGCCGGCTCGGCCCGAGGAGCAGCATCACCCCTCCGATAAGGAGCGAGTATGTGGCCCCGGTGCTGAACACGGCAAAGGACAGTGTCTTTTACATACTCAGCTTCAAGGGGATGGAGCGGTGGGAACCGACACTGAGCGACGTGACCACAGGAAGACTTCCGCAGGTCGAGGCCTTTGTCCACAACAGGAGCAATTATTCTGCGGTGGAATATACAGCGGATCCGTATTATACGCCGTTCCAGAAGTTCACTAACAAGGCCTGCGAATACATGACAGGCTTCTACAGGATAGCAATTACGCCACTGCTCATAATATCTCTTGCGGAGATCGCCGTTTCATTCGTTCTGTTCAAAAGGCTGGACTGGAAGAAGCAGTTGCTTCAGTTCGTACTGCTCGGATTCATTCTCATGGGCCTGTTCAGGATCTTCATAATCTCATACATGGAAGTTGCGGCCTTCAACATAGGCATCTATTCCATGTATCTGGGCTGTGTCTACCCACTTCTGGTATTCATCTGCGCAATGGCACCGTTCAACATCCCGCCGGTCAGAAAGAAGACGGAGGATGGGCAATGAGGATAAGAAGGATCGGAGATGTCTGGAAGGAAAAGTACGGAGAGAAGATCTACAAGCTGTCTCTCGCCACCGGTTGCACCTGTCCCAACAGAGACGGAAGCAAGGGGGTCGGCGGCTGCATCTTCTGCAGCGAGAAGGGCAGCGGAGATTTCGCCCGATACGGCCGGGAGGATCTGACCCGGCGGATCCGGCAGGCAAAGGAGCTAGTCAGAGCAAAGGGTGCCACGAAATATGTAGCGTACTTCCAGTCCTTCACCAATACCTACGGAAAAGCGGAGAGGCTGGAGCCCCTGTTCACCCGGGCTGCCATGGAGGATGACATAGTCGAAGTATCCATTGCGACCAGGTGCGACTGCCTGGGAGATGACATCCTGGACATGCTTGAAAGGATAGCAAGGATCAAGCCTCTGACGGTCGAGCTCGGACTGCAGTCCATGCATGAAGAGACACTGGAAAGGATAAACTGCAAATATACCCTTGAGGAGTTTGACTCTGCCGTCAGGCGGCTAAAGGCGAGGAACATCAACGTTGTCGCGCATCTGATAATTGGATTTCCATGGGAGAGCAGAGAACAGATG
>JAFRIQ010000067.1 GCA_017432725.1 Bacillota bacterium | reverse complement strand
TGTATCTCCCTTCAATACGCACACAGTTATTTTGATTGCGTGTTCTGTAAGACTGTTTATGATCGCGTTTTGTTTTGAATCCGGGATACTTTCCTCTCTTAGCAAAGAAATTCCTGTATGCCTTGTCGAGGTCCTTAAGGCTTTCCTGAAGAGCCATACTGTCACATGACTTAAGCCAGTCATATTCTCTCTCAGACTTAAGAAGGGTCAACATACGTGATGTGTCTTTATATGACACACTTTTCTTATTATCTTTCCATTCGTTTGAACGGATCTCAAGGAAATGGTTGTATACAAAACGGCAGGAGCCGAATATACTGTTTATATATTCTTCCTGGACATTGTTTGGGTATATACGATACTTGTATCCTTTGGTTATCAGCATGTATATATTATATCAAACAATTGTTCCTTATGCAAGATATTTCCAGCGATTCATCTCACCGCCTATGGAGGCGGGAGTATTCTCGCTGGATTTTAGATAAAAAAAAATATTTCCTGATATATGAATAAAACAGCAGTCACAAAAGATATAATTCATTTCAGCAGCCTGGATTCGACCAACGAATGGCTGAAAAGAGAAGATGTGCCTGCAGGGACCATAGTCCGTGCAGACATGCAGACCCATGGACGGGGCAGAGGAGATCACAGTTTTGCATCGCCCGAGGGAGGCCTCTATTTCTCATGCCTTCTTAAGGGGCTCAGCGGTGAAGTATCCATGCTCCTCACCCCAAAGGCAGCTGCCTCCGTATGTATGGCTCTGGAAGAAGAATGCGGACTTAAGCCCTCTATCAAATGGGTCAACGATATACTGATCGACGGCAAAAAGGTCTGCGGTATACTCTGCGAACACGTAGGCAACAAATACATTGTCGGTATCGGCATCAATACATCAACAGAGCTTCTTCCGGAAGAACTGAAAACCACAGCCGGAGGAATTGGAAATGTTTCAAAAGACGCTCTGATCGAGAAGATAGCGGATATTCTTTTCGCTCCCATGGCAAAGGATGTGCTCCTTGCAGAATACTCAAGAAGGCTCGGCACCTTGGGGAAAAAAGTCTCATTCCTATATGAAGGAACGGAAATGACAGGTACAGTAAAAGGTATCAACGAATACTGCAATCTTATAATAGAAACAGATGATGCTTTTGTAACACTCTCGAGCGGTGAGATAAAGCTAATTTAAGATCCCCATGCCAGAAGGCAGGGGATCTTCGTCTCTCTTATGAAACCTTTGACCAACTGTCAGGCTTCGCTGCAATACTCTCCGTACTCACAGCCTGTGTTTTCGCAGTATATTTCGTCGACCAGTTTTCCCATATGGTAAAGCTTGACGGTCCCTTTCCCGTTTCCTCCGTTCCAGAGCCTGTTATGGAGTTTTTTGCCGTTGGGAGCTTCATAATTCACGAGGAGCATATCCTTCTTCTCGCAGTAAATATCCGTGACCATACGATTCAGCCAGGTCCTCTGCTCCACATGCCATAGTATCCGGTCTTCTGTTTCCCTGCTTTCAAACTTCGTCCTCGTAAAGGTCCAGAATTTTGAGAAATTGAACTCATAGGGCTTTCCTTCATACCAAAAAGCGGACAGAAGCTTTCCCTTTAGCCTTATGGGCCCCACCTTCGGAGCCCCTCCCCCTATATCGAACACGCTGTTTTCCAGTCTTTTTCCCGTGACCTTGCTCACCAGATTGTTAGATGAAAGCCACAGCCATGGAGAGGTGAAATCACTGCCCCAGTTCTTGTCTGCATAGCCGTAGCAGTCTTCAGGAGACACCCTGTATTTCACCCCGTTGCATATGACCTCGCCCTCGAAAAAGGACTTCATACCTTCTGCATGCCAGAACATTTCGAAAAGCTGGCTAGTGCGGAACAGTTTTCCTGCTCCGTAGCCCACGTTATATGCCACGTCCTTCTTTATCTTAAGGTCCCAGCTCATGCTGCCGGAGGAACACATATATTCGGGATGATCCAAAGACTCTTTTTCGCTCACGCATACGCTGCCGCGTATGACGTTCTCACTGACAAAACAGTCTCCGGCTTCAACGCTGAAGGGAACTCCGAAATCTACTGATACACTGTCCCATCCGAAGAACCTGTGTATCTGAAAAGCTCCAGCGCCCCCTGCTCCGGCCTTGACCATGAGATAGGACGGTTTTATCCCCTTTTCCCTGTTTTCGGTCAGCTGTCCGAAAACGGGATCCGGTCCTCCGAGGTCCGGATTACACACGAAGAATTCTAAAAAAAAGGGCTTCGCCTCTCCGGTATCTTCTCTGTATCCCGTAAAGGAATGCCACCACCAGTCGTAGCCCTGAGCTGCCTGCCTGCCGAAAAGCTGGCATGCATCTCTATCAATGTCGTGTTTATTGAATCCTTTGTTCATTACAAATACTTCTTTCTTTTTTTTTCGTATTATACCACATCCCAGAATATACAGACCAAAAACGGCGGGATATCCCGCCGCTTAGACTGTCTTAAGACAGTACAGATCTGTATTTTGCTATTCGCACATTTTCCTAAAGGTATCTTCGTCTATAATGGTCACGCCCAGGTCCTGAGCCTTAGTGAGCTTTGAACCTGCAGCTTCTCCTGCCAGCACGTAGTCAGTCTTCTTCGATACGCTGGAAGAGGTCTTGCCCCCGAAGCTCTCTATAACTGCCGAAGCCTCGTCTCTTGTCATGGACGGAAGAGTCCCCGTAAGGACGAAGGTCTTGCCTGCAAACCTGTCGTCTACCTTCTTTGACGCGGCTTTTGACTTCATATTGACGCCTGCCTCGGCAAGCCTTCTTATGCACTCCCTGTTCTTCTCATCTTTGAAGAATCCGGCTATATCAGATGCCACTACGGATCCGAAATCAGGCAGCGTCATAAGTTCTTCCTCGCCTGCATCCATAAGAGCGTATATATCGGGATATTTCCCTGCCAGCACCTTAGCTGACTGCTTTCCGACATTCCTTATGC
>JAFRIQ010000066.1 GCA_017432725.1 Bacillota bacterium | reverse complement strand
ATTTATACTGCAAATAATTCTCGCCGTTCTCTATCAGCTTTTGCAGCTCTTTCATGCGCTGCTCGGCGGCTTTCATTCCCTCGCGGATAGAAATTTGCCAAATCATTTTTACCTGTTCATCATTAAAACCTTATTTATCCAGTGTATGCTATTTTATTATGTTCTTTAATAATCATTTTACCCATCCCAACTGATTATTCTGTGGAGCCATCCATTCCACAATAAGCAGCTAACTCTCTAAAAGGATTTCTATTCTATCGTTTTGAAAGACTATATCATTCGGTAGAATCGAAGGGCAGCCTCTATGGCTTTTACCTTTTCCTCAGGGCATCCCGGCTGTTTAGAATCCGGAGACTTCGGTTTGTTGTAATTATCTCGCTCGATGATCCCGTGCTTTCGTTTTACCTGGGCGATATTCAGGTGTGTCACATGCAAGCCGTACTTTTCCTGCACCCACTCCTGGATCTTCTCGTATGTAGCCCCTTGCTGAAACCTGGACATATCCATGTCTTCAAGAGAGAATTCAACTCTGACGTTCTGACTCGATATGTTTCCCTTGGAAAGTAAGACTACCGTCTCCACATGTACCGTATGGGGAAACATATCTACAGGCGTCGCTTCAGAAAAGCTGAAGCCTAGTTCGTTAAGTATATGTATATCCCTTGCCAACGTTGCCGGATCGCAGGATACATAGACAAGCCTTTCAGGTCCGATCTTCGATATAGTCTCAAGAAGTTTTTTATCACACCCTGCCCTGGGAGGGTCTACGACCACTATGTCCGCTTTGACCCCCTGAAGTTTTTCTGCAACGGCATCTTCCGCCTTACCTTCGATGAAAGTCGTATTGACTATATGATTGATTATGGCGTTTCTGTTCGCCTGAAGTATGGCTTCGTGGACAGATTCCACTCCAATGACTCTGCTGCACTTATCACTGCAGAAAAGCCCTATTGTTCCGGCTCCGCAATAAAGGTCAAGCATGGAATCACCGTCCTTGACATAGGACCTGACTAAAGAATACAGTTTCTCGCACTGCTCCGTATTGACCTGATAGAAGCTGAAAGGATCCACATCAACTTCTATATTCCCTATTTTTTCATGTATGATCTTCTGTCCGTCGTAAAGCAGCTCATATCCGTTTTGCTGGATAGTGTACGCCATATATTCTCCGTTTCTGGCAGTCCTGACTATGAGCTTTTCTGCGTTTTTTCTGGGATCCTTTCTGAATTCCCCGAGGACCTCCATCGCTTTTTCTGACTGTATAGAACAATCTCTGCAATGGATATTACATAGAGGAAGACCTTCTTCTACGTCGAACTCCCCCTTATTCCTGTAATTGTATATATTATCTGCGCGGACTATCGGCTTTATCTTTGGATCCTCGAGCTTAGCTATTCTCGTAAGACAGTCTCTGAGATGCTTTTCTTTCCATGCAAGCTGCTTGCCATAGGGCATACGCAAAAGAGGCGCGCCTCCGCACACTTCGTCAACATAATCCTTTGCCCTTGCCTTAAGGAACCTTCCTTTATCCTGGTAAACTTCGGCTTCTACCTCTTCTCCGGGAAGAGCTCCTTTGACGAAAACAGCTTTTTCGTCAAAGTGACCTATGCCTTCGGCTCTGTCGGACAGGTCTTCGATTTTGATCTTTATCGTCTTCATCCACGGACTCCTCTTCTCTATTTCTCTTCAATTATATACCAAGTTCAGACAAACAAAAAGTGCAGCGGTCTAGCTGCACTTTTCATTAAGCCTGGTTGTATGACCTTCCCGAACGCTTTCTTTCAAGTTCGCCCAGGATCTTTTTCCTGAGACGTATGTCAACAGGAGTGATCTCCACGAGTTCGTCATCATTGATCCATTCGAGGGCTTCCTCAAGGCTGAACACCCTCGGAGGAGTGAGTATGACCTTGTCGTCCGAACCTGCTGCTCTCATGTTGCTCACATGTTTTGCCTTGCAGGGATTTACTACCATATCGTCCTGGCGGCTGTTCTGGCCTACTATCATGCCTTCGTAAACGTGAACACCGGGAGCAACGAACATCTGAGCTCTTTCCTGTATATTGTTAAGAGCGTAAGGAGTAGTCGTTCCTTCTTCCTGAGCTATTATCGCGCCTGCGCTTCTCTGAGGTATCTCCCCTTTATAGTCCTCGTAACCTATGAAACGGCGGACCATGATGCCCTCGCCTCTGGTCTCATTGATGAACTGCGACCTATATCCCATAAGCCCTCTGGTAGGAGCTGTATATATGAGTCTCGACCTTCCGTTCTTGCCGTCCATGGAGATCATGGTGCCCTTACGGAAATTGAGATCGGATATTATGGTGCCGGAATATTCGTCCGGGACTTCGAGAATGAGCTCTTCCACAGGTTCCTGCTTCTGGCCCTTGTCGCCTTTTTTCCAGATGACTTCCGGTTTGGATACAGCAAGCTCGTAGCCTTCTCTTCTCATATTTTCTATGAGTATGGAAAGATGGAGTTCTCCTCTTCCGGAGACTTTGAAACTGTCAGTAGTCGCAGTCTCTTCCACAAGGAGACCCACGTTGGTCTCGAGCTCTTTTTCCAGTCTTTCGCGTATATGTCTTGACGTTACATACTTACCTTCTTTGCCGGCAAAGGGGCTCTTGTTTACCATGAAGTTCATGGAAAGCGTAGGCTCTTCTATTGCTATGGCGGGAAGCGCGACTATATGGTCCTCTCTGCATATGGTATCACCGATGGTAACGTCTGAAATACCTGAAAGCACGCATATATCTCCGGAATGGACCTCATCCACGGACACTCTTTTCATGCCCCTGTATATGAAGCACTGATTGATCTTTCTGTTCACATAGGAACCGTCGGGTTTTGCCACGCAGATGCTTTCGCCTGCCCTGATGACACCTTTGTCTATACGACCTATGGCAAGTCTCCCCACGTAGTCGTCGTAACCGAGAGTGGATACCTGCATCTGAAGAGGTTCATCATCCTGATCGGGATACTCTCCGCACTGCTCTATGATAGTCTCGAAAAGCGGGGTTATATCCAGGCCGCCCAGACCTGCGGCGCTCTTCTTGATCTTGCTTCCGTCGGAAGCTTCGACCTCGAGCCCTTCCACGTCCTTGGGGTCTCTGACGACTATACCCTGCCTGGCTATTCCGTAGAGTATGGGAAAATCAAGCTGCCTGTCGTTAGCCTCGAGATCCATGAAGAGCTCGTAAACTTCGTCCACAACTTCCTTGATCCTTGCATCTTTCTTGTCGATCTTGTTTATGAGGAGTATGGGGTTGAGGTTCTGCTCAAGAGCCTTTGACAGAACGAATCTCATCTGGGGCATGGGTCCTTCGGAACTGTCTACGAGCAGTATGACCGTATCCACGGTCCTTATTATTCTCTCTACTTCTGATGAGAAATCGGCATGGCCCGGGGTGTCGACTATGTTGATCTTGTATTCCCCGTGCATGACCGAACAGTTCTTGGAATAAATAGTTATTCCTCTTTCTCTTTCGATGTCGTCAGAATCCATGACGCAGTCCGCCATGGTTTCGTTGTCTCTGAATACGCCGCTCTGCGCAAGGAACGCATCCACCAGAGTGGATTTTCCCGCGTCGACGTGAGCTATAACTGCGATATTGATTATTTTATCTCTTGCCATTTCTATCCAACCTGATAATATATTCACATAAAAAACAGTTTTACAAAATAACTG
Organism: Bacillota bacterium; assembly: GCA_017432725.1. Classification (GTDB taxonomy): domain Bacteria; phylum Bacillota; class Clostridia; order Peptostreptococcales; family Anaerovoracaceae; genus RUG13409. Next base: position 1,658 of record JAFRIQ010000066.1, on the reverse strand, counting down.
TGGTAGTTTATCATAAATCAATCTACATTACTACAAAAAATTAAGGAAAGAAAATGATCAAATCTATTCTCATATTGCTTATAGGGATAATCGTGATGGTGCTGACGTCACCGCTGGCGCTCATAGCATACATCATCCAAGATAAAGACAAGTACGCCCCCACTTCCAGATTCGGGGTCAAAGTACTGCAGGCTATCACAAGCTGGTTCTGCAGATTCGCAGGATGCGACTACGTCATAGAAGGCCGGGAAAATCTTCCGGACACACCTGCCGTATATGCAGGGAACCACCAGGGAGATTTCGATGCATTCCTCATACTTTTCGCACTGGGCGATCCCAAGGTCATAATGGTGAAAAAGGAAGCCAGGGTCATTCCCATCGCCCACCTCTGGATGCTTGTAATAAAGTGCATCTTCGTGGACAGGAAGAATCACGAGAAAGCTCTTGCCGCCATGAAACAGTCTCAGGATTACCTGGAGCACGGAAGAAGCATACTCTATTTCCCGGAAGGCACCAGGAGCCAGGGCCCCGATATGGGACCTTTCAAAGGCGGAGCTTTCAAGACTGCGGTAGCCACGGGAACGCAGATAGTCCCCTTCGCCATCGATGGCACGTACAAGGTATTTGAACGCCAAAGAACTTTGGTCAGGGAGACAGTCAAATTCCACATACTCCCCCCGGTCCCGGTAAGCAAGGACGACGACCCGAAAGAAGTGTCCGCAAAGGTCAAACAGCTGATCCAGGACGAACTGGACAGGATGAGAGCTGAAGAATGAGCAATAAAAAAAGCGCGTTAGCGCTTTTTTTATTGCTGATATTTGTCTGCGAGTATCCTCGCTACGTGTACGCCCGAGGCCGCCGCCTGCGACAGAGAGTGAGTTACGCCCGATCCGTCGCCGAGAACGTAAAGTCCTTTTACTGCGGTCTCGAGATTCTTGTCCACCTCTACGGTCGAATTGTAGAATTTGACCTCGACGCCGTAAAGGAGAGTGTCATCGTTAGCCGTGCCCGGAGCGATCTTATCGAGGGCATATATCATTTCGATGATATCGTCCAGCTGACGCTTGGGCATTACCAGCGCAAGGTCTCCCGGAGTAGCTTTGAGCGTAGGTTTCGTGAAAGACTTCTCCATCCTGTGCTCGTTGCTTCTTCTTCCCTTTACCAGATCTCCGAAGCGCTGGACTATGACCCCGCCGCCGAGCATATTTGAAAGCCTTGCTATGGATTCGCCGTATTCGTTTGAATCCTTGAAGGGTTCCGTAAAGGTATTCGAAACGAGAAGAGCGAAATTGGTGTTGTTCGTTTTCAGCTCAGGATCGGCATATGAATGACCGTTCACGGTAACTATGCCGTTGGTGTTCTCGTTTACGACCTCTCCATAGGGATTCATACAGAAAGTCCTGACGTGATCGCCGTACTTCTCGGTTCTGAAAACCAGTTTGCTTTCATAGACCTGATCGGTTATATGTTTGAATATCTCGGCAGGAAGCTCAACTCTTACGCCAAGATCCACTCTGTTGCTCTTGGTGTTTATGCCCATTTCAGAGCAGATAGCCGAAAGCTGTTTGGATCCTGACCTTCCCATTCCAAGGACCAGGTCCTTGCAGGAGTATTGTTCTCCGTCTGAGCAGCTTACCACAAAACCCTCGTCCGTCTTT
>JAFRIQ010000065.1 GCA_017432725.1 Bacillota bacterium | reverse complement strand
GCGTCTGTGAAGCTGGGTCTGTTGCCTTTTTTGCAGTCGGCGTAAAGAGTGAACTGGGAGACCATCAGGACCTCTCCGCCCACGTCCTTTAAGGAAAGATTGGTCTTGCCTTCCGCATCTTCGAATATACGGAGGCCCTGCATCTTCCTTACCATCTTATCAGCTGTCTCTTTCGTGTCGCTGTGAGTCACGCCCATGAGGACCAGAAAGCCCTTTCCTATCTCCGAAACTTTTTCACCTTCTACCGTGACGGATGCATGCGACACTCTCTGAATAACGAATCTCATTTCAATATCTCCGATATTGATATTTTAGCACAGTTTCAGGGCATAGAAAAAGGGCTTTTGACCCGGCTTGAAGCAGATCAGCAGCCCTTGATGTCTGTATATCTTCAGTTACATTATACCGACCCAGATCACAGGTCTAACGGCGTTATCAGTGTGTTCTACGCTGTCTCCTACGAGGCTGACCTCGCCCTTGTGGTTCACGTTGGTCTGGCAGTAGGCCATGGGAGCCCAGCCTGGAGTCCTGAGCCAGTACCAGCTAAAGCCGTTCTCATCGTTTACGTATGCTCCCTGTTTTACGGCATAGTCCGTTGCCTTGCACTGGCGGGCTTCATTGTTTTCAAAGTACAGTTTGGCTTCGGTGGCGCTCATGAGGAACACCTTGTCGGAAGTGTTGTTTCCGTGGTTGGCATAGATATTGTCCAGTTTATCGACCTTTACGGAAGTAAAGGGTATCATGGACTTTTCTTCCTTTGTGAACGCCTTGTCCACGAATTCGGAATTGAGCCACTTGCGAAGATCGGAATCTTCCCAGGTTATATTCTCATACTCCGCATTGTATACTTTGCAGTCCAGTCCGTATTTGCTCAGAAGCTTAAGATTGTTTCTGTCCTTTTCGAGAACTATCCATTCGATGGAATCCCTTTCGGAGCCGTCTTTCTGTTTATATGAACCGAAGAAGACCGTATCGCCGACCTTTGCGACGGCGAGACCGTACTCCGGATATTCCTCGATGAATCTGTGCCTCAGTTCCGTGTTTATGTTAAGCACTATCACCGCGTCGGAATATGATATCTCCCCCAGGGCACTGAAGCGGTGAGGCTCGATTTCCTTTCCGTCCTTGTATACGGGGATAGGGCTCTTCTCGGAAGCGATGGCTTCGAAAATATCGGACATTTTCAGTTTCTCAAGATCTTCTGTGTTGTTGATGTTCATAATTCTATCCTTTCTTAAATACCCTATGGGGGTATATCTGCGACCATGTGTATAATATACCCTATGGGGGTATATGTCAATAGTAGGATGCTACATTAATGTAAATATTTTCATTTGCATTATACCAAAAAAAGACAGTAATTACACACGGCTTCCGATATACTAAAAAAAGCCTGCCCTAAGGCAGGTTTTTGATACAGATCTTCTGATATCCGATCAGCTTTTTTATTAATGGACCAGTTCTCCTAATATATCCTTAGTGAATAAGCTACTTCTCTCGTACATTCCTTCCGGGTTATACACAAGTCCGTGATATTTGAGCATTCTGTAGTCGCTGGGTTTATTATACGTATCGTCGATCCATACGCTGAGCGTAAAGCCCTCATACTCGTATTCGATCACGAATGGCAGCTGACCGACCGTCTCACATTCGTCCATGGCCAGTTTGGAATCTTCGCGGGTATATATATGCGTCGGTTTTCCGAGAAGGGCGAATACGTTCTCCATTATCTCGTTGACTCCGTCAACTGTTTCGTAATCGAAGGTCTTGCCGAAAAGCAGATCCTCGTTTATATCGATTATCCAGCTGTTGTTCTTGATAGCGTCTTCAAACGTGTCATACTTCGTTCCGTTGCGGTCTGAATGTATGATCAGCGTATGAACGGTATCCCCTGCGCTGTTCTTGATCGCTACCATCAAGATCTTTCCATCCCAGTCGCTGCCTTTGATATCAGCGATGCTGTTCACCGTTACTTCCGTCTGATCGGAAACTCTGCGGTAGGTAAAGGTATACGAGCTGTCTAATTTGCTCAGATCGATAGGTACGCTGTCGTTGCCTTCGACCAGACCGCGCGAGATCTGTTTTGTCTGCGAAGGAATATCGACGTTCAGCAGCCAGAAATCACCCTTTTCCTTAGGCGTATTGTCCGTTGCCTCGTTATCCGGTTTTTCGGGCGAACCGGAATCATTATTTGAGCCGCCGTTGCTTCCGCAGGCAACCAAAGCAAAAACCATCATCAAAGCCAGCAGGCAAAGTAATATTTTCTTTTTCATTTGATACTTTCCTTTCAAATATTGGTAGTTTATATAATACTATCACGATTTAGGACATTTACAATATATCATCCGCAGACAGTTCCGCTTCTTTAAACAGCCTTCTGAAATGAATGCGGACGATTTCTTTGGAATGCAAAAAAGAAAGCCCGAAATCCAAATGGTTTCGGGCTTTTTGTAAGTGGAGCTACTGATCGGATTCGAACCGATGACCTGCTGATTACGAATCAGCTGCTCTGCCAGCTGAGCCACAGTAGCGCACTGTCTGCAGGGGACGTCCCCCCGCAGACTTGCTAATTATATCACAACTATATGCTTTGGTTAAAGAAATATTTTCAGCCTATTTTGGTTCCGCAGTTGGGGCAGAATTTGGCGCCATTGAGCTCGTGTCCGCAATTGGGGCAGAACTTGATCACTCCGTTGGGAGACGGTTTTTCCTTGCCGCAGTTGGTGCAGAACTTGGTGTTGTTCACAGTGCCGCATTCGCACTTCCAGTAACCTTCGGGAAGCACCTCTTCGGTGTTGTAGTACTCGAACGGGTCGTGGACAATGTTTTCTGTTCCCGTTATGGTCCTGAGAAGGAGCTTGGCCTTTTCTTCGTAAGCCTTGTAAAGATCGGATTCCGGAGAATCTATAGTCTCTTTGTTGAGGTCAAATGTGATGTCATCGAAGAAAGGATGCTTTACCAGTAATTCCACCTGGAACTTGTATTCGTAGTCGTACTGGGGCGGAACGAAAGAAATCTCTTTTCCTTCGGCGTCTTTGTCCATTCTCTCTTCCCTGCTCTCCTCGACCGTTACTGTCGCTTTATAGACCATGGAGAAATCGATGATGTCAGGGTTGGCATCGCGCCAGTTTGTAGCGCTTGTAACGATGAACTTCTTTGCAGCTTCATCGATATATACGTTCTTTCCGCCGTTGACGGTGACCGTGGGCATAAGGGAGGACAGATTCCTCTTGTTCTCTTCACGGTAAGCCAGCTGTTCCTTGATGTCAGCTACCGTCGATCTTCTTCTTCCGGTAAAGAACGGAGACAGCTTGGACGCGCAGTCCTTGCAGAGATTGCCGTCTTCGAGCTTTCTGTTGCCAAGCAATCCGATCTGGTTTCCGCATACGGAGCAGACCTTTTTATCAAATAGACCCATAATATATCCTCCTAAACATATGACTATGAGCATCCGGACCAAAGGCCGAATAAATTGTAAACTATATCCATATGTGATTATATCACATGCAGCGCTTCAGTAAATAGCATCGCAAAGAAAGCGTTACACCAGATCGAGGATATCCCCGGCTTTCTCTATTAGATGATCGGGCTTGGATACCCCCTCGAGCCCCTCGGCTTTCTGAGCGAATGACCAGGAAACAAGGGCGCTTCCGCATCCCGCGTTGTTCCCGCACTCTATATCGTAGCGGCTGTCACCCACCATGAGAACGTCGGCGGGATCCACTCCCAGCCTTTCGCAGCAAAGAAGGCAAGGCTCGGGAAGAGGCTTGTGTATATCCGTATCCTCTTCGCCTATTACAGCGTCGAAGCAGGAAGCTATACCGTTTCTTTCGAGGGCGTCGATGGTGGTTTTTCTCAGTCTCGACGTAACGACTCCGAGCTTTATCCCTTTCTCTTTCAATGCGAACAGAAGTTCGGGTATACCATCGAAGGGCTTTCCGAATTTATCCTGGTTGTTCTTCTGATAATCCCTGTATATACGGCAGATATCCTTGTAGTCGTATCCTTCGATGCCGTAATCCTTCCTGGTCTCCTCCGCGGCGTACTCAAGAGGCGTGCCGAAGAAAGATGCCAGATAGTCGAGATCGAACTTCATCTCCCCGAATATCTCTTCGGATACTGCTCTCCAGGAACCGATGATGAAATCGTTGGTGTCTATGAGCGTTCCGTCAAAATCGAAAAGAACTGCTTTGTATTTTTTCATATATCTCCTTTTTGCAGATCAGTAAGATATGCGTTGATGAACATATCCAGGTCTCCGTCCATTACAGCGTTTATGTTTCCCGTTTCGGCTCCGGTCCTGGTGTCCTTTACCAGCGTGTAGGGCTGGAACACATAGTTCCTTATCTGGCTCCCGAAGGATATCTGCGAGAAATTGCCCTTAAGATCGGATATCTTTTCCATATGCTGTTCCTTTGCCAGGGCGAGGAGTTTTCCGTAGAGAACCCTCATGGCAAAGGCTTTGTTCTGTATCTGAGACCTTTCGTTCTGGCAGGTGACCACTATGCCGGTAGGAATATGGGTTATCCTGACGGCGGAATCGGTCTTGTTTACGTGCTGCCCGCCTGCGCCGCTGGATCTGTAGGTGTCTATCCTCAGGTCCTCGTCGGCTATCTTGACGTCCACGTCTTCGCCTATATCGGGCGTTACGTCCACGGACGCGAAAGACGTCTGCCTTTTATTGTTGGCATTGTAGGGTGAGAGCCTTACCAGGCGGTGCACTCCCCTCTCGCTCTTAAGATACCCGTAGGCGTTTTCTCCTTCTACGAGGAGTTCAGCTGACTTGATGCCGGCCTCGGGATCGGGCTGAATATCCAGCATGGTCACTTTGAAACCGTGATCGTTGCAGTATCTGGTGTACATGCGCAGAAGCATGTCCGCCCAGTCCTGGGACTCCAGTCCCCCTGCTCCCGGATGTATGGACAGGACTGCGTTGTTCCTGTCGTATTCTCCGTTGAGGAGCAGGCTTATATGTATGGCCTCCATCTTTTTATCGAGAGCCGCTGCAAGTTCTTCCGCTTCCGCAGCCATCTCGGGGTCTTCCGACATGGATTCAGCCAGTTCTATATCTTCCAGCATGGATCTGCATTCTTCGTAGGAGGACAGCCTGTTCTCCAGGTTCTTCTTTTCCTGAAGAGTCTTCTGGGCTCTTTCGAGTTCATCCCAGAATCCTTCGGTCTCTATCTCCTGATTGAGTTCCGAAAGTCTTTCTTCTATGCTTCTGATGTCAAAGGGAGTCTCTGAGTTTCCCCAGAGTCTCCGTAAGTCTCGATATTTCTACCATGTTATCTACCTATACCGCCCTTCCGTGGCAGTTCTTGTATTTCTTTCCGCTTCCGCAGGGACAGGGATCGTTTCTTCCCGGTTTCTTTTCCACCCTTACAGGAGTCTGCCTGGATTCCTTGGTCTCCTTAGGCGCCGCTTTGGGCATGTTGGAGACTCCGGGAGCTCTTCTCGGCTTTCCTTCGTCCAGAGCCGACTTGGACTCTTCCTTGGAAGCCGACCCTATATGTATGACCTGCTTTCTTTCGGCGTTTGTCTCGAGGGTTATGGAGAGGACGTACTTGACCATATCCTCCCTGATAGAAGCCAGCATCTCCTCGAACATGTCGAAGCCTTCGTTGGCGTAGGCCTGGGCGGGATCCTGCTGCCCCAGGGACCTCAGGCCTATACCTGTCTTGAGCTGGTCCATGGCGTCTATATGATCCATCCACTTCGTGTCTACGATACGGAGAAGGAGCACTCTTTCTATCTCCCTCATCCTTTCGCTGCCTATCTCCTTTTCCTTGGCTTCGTACTGCCTCAAGAGCTCTTCGCAGTCAGCCTCGTCCATGGCTACGTCGCGTATCATGGAAATGACGTGGTCTTTCAGATTCTCGCCGTGGAGGACCCTGTTCCTCTCTTCGTAGATGATGGTCCTCTGGCGGTTCATGACGTCGTCGTACTGAAGGACGTACTTACGTATGCCGTAGTTCTTGCCTTCCACCTTCTTCTGGGCGTTCTCTATGGTCTTGGAGAGCATGCCCGCTTCCAGAGGTTCGTCTGACAATCCGAACCTGTCCATTATGAGCTGTATCTTTTCGCCTCCGAAGAGCCTCATGAGATCGTCGTCCAAGGCCACGAAGAACTGGGACGAACCCGGGTCTCCCTGACGGCCTGAACGTCCGCGGAGCTGGTTGTCTATACGTCTCGCTTCGTGGCGCTCCGTACCTATGATGTGGAGTCCGCCTGCGGCTATTACCTTTTCATGTTCTCTTTTCTGCTCTTCGGGATCGTCATAGTGGCCTCCCAGTATGATATCCGTACCACGTCCGGCCATGTTGGTCGCTATGGTGACGGCTCCGAATCTTCCTGCCTGGGCTACTATCTCGGCTTCCCTTAAATGCTGCTTGGCGTTGAGTACGTTGTGAGGTATTCCTCTTTTCTTGAGCATCTCGGACAGCATCTCAGACTTTTCTACCGAGATTGTACCGACCAGAAGCGGCTGGCCTGTTTCGTGCCTTTCCACTATCTCGTTGACTATGGCTTTGAACTTGGCCTTCTGGTTGGCGTAGACGCTGTCTTCCATGTCCTTCCTGATGACCGGTTTGTTGGTGGGGATCACAACGACGTTCATGTTGTAGATCTCGTTGAATTCCTCTTCCTCGGTCTTAGCCGTACCTGTCATACCGGAAAGCTTCTTGTACATTCTGAAATAGTTCTGAAGAGTTATGGTGGCGAGAGTCTTACTCTCGTTCCTTACCTTTATCCCTTCCTTTGCTTCTATGGCCTGGTGAAGACCGTCGGAGTATCTTCTTCCGAACATGAGACGTCCGGTGAACTCGTCGACAATGACTATCTCTCCGTCGTTTTCGATATAGTCGATATCGCGCTTCATGATGGCGTGGGCCTTAAGGGCGATGTTCACGTGGTGGTTTATATCCATGTTCTCGGGATCCGAGAAGTTTTCTATCTTGAAGTAACGCTCGCACTTGGCGATACCTTCTTCCGTGAGAGCGCAGGTCTTGTCCTTTTCGTCTACGGTATAGTCGCCCGTAGTATAGTCGACTCCGCCGAAACGGGGATCTCCGTCCTTTATGTGCTCTCCCTTTACGAGGGTCCTTACGAACCTATCGGCAGTATAGTAAAGATCGTTGGACTTTTCTCCCTGACCTGAAATGATCAGCGGGGTCCTGGCTTCGTCTATGAGTATGGAGTCGACCTCGTCCACTATGGCGTAGTTGAGTTCTCTTTGCATCTGTTGCTCGGCGTAGATGGCCATGTTGTCTCGGAGGTAATCGAAACCGAACTCGTTGTTTGTGCCGTAGGTTATGTCCGCGTTGTATGCCGCCTTTCTGTCGGAGCTTTCCACGTCGTGGATGACGCAGCCCACCGTAAGTCCGAGCCACCTGTATATCTGGCCCATCCATTCTGCGTCTCTCTGTGCAAGATAGTCGTTGACGGTGACTACGTGCACGCCCTTTCCTTCCAGGGCGTTGAGGTATACGGGAAGGGTCGCCACGAGGGTCTTTCCTTCGCCTGTCTTCATTTCCGCTATATTCCCCTGATGGAGAACTATGCCTCCTATGATCTGCACGTGGAAGTGCTTCATGCCGAGGACTCTCCAGGCGGCTTCCCTGCAGACGGCGAACGCCTCCGGCAGTATGTCGTCGAGAGTTTCTCCGTTCTTCAGGCGCTCTTTGAATTCAGGGGTCTTTGCCTTGAGTTCATCATCCGACAGCTTCTGCATCCCCTCCTGCAGAGCTTCGACCTCATCGGCTATCTTTTCGATCTTTTTTAATTCCCGGGAATTCCAGTCCCCGAAAACAGCGTTTAAAAATCCCATCAAATATTCCTTTCAAAATGCTTTTTCGTAAGCAAAATCAACAATACATTTTAACGAAAAATCAGCGCGAATTCCCCTTCCTCAAATAATTGATATTAGGGAGGGGATGAGGCGCCTAACCCATTGATATACGTATATACTTCCCTGTTAGTATACCACATTGTTTATCATCTGAGGATTGGAAATACAGATACCTTAGTACACTTTATAAACCCAACTCCGTTGTAAAATATTACTTGAACATTTGTTCTTTTTGTGATATGATTCTCCCGGGATCAGAGATACATAAGTGAAAGAGAACAAAGCATACAAGTTCAGGATCTATCCGAATACTTTGCAGCAGGAATTATTTTCGAAAACTTTCGGCGCTGCTAGATTTGTCTACAACAAAATGCTTGAAGACAAAATAGCATATTATGAAGAAACCGGTAAGATGCTTAAAGCCACTCCTGCTCAGTATAAGAATGAATATGAATTCCTAAAAGAAGTGGACAGCCTTGCGCTTGCTAATGTCCAGCTTCAGCTAGAAACATCATACAGAAACTTCTTTAGAGACAAGAATATAGGGTTTCCAAAATTCAAGAGCAAGAAACATCCAAAGCAGAGCTATACCACGAATCTCGTGAACGGAAATATCAGGATAACCGGAAAGAGGATAAGACTGCCTAAAGTGGGAGAAGTAAGGATAAAGCTGCACAGGCAGATACCGGAAGACTATATCATCAAGAGCGTTACTGTAAGCAGGGAACCGAGCGGAAAATACTTTGCGTCTATACTCACAGAATATGAAGCGCCTGAAACAATAGTATCTCTTGATAAAGAAAGATCTATAGGCCTTGATTACAGTTCCCCATCATTTTACGTAGACAGCAGCGGTCATATTGCTTCCATGCCTCACTTCTTTAGGGAGGCTGAAAAGAAACTTGCCAAAGAACAAAGAAGACTCTCTCATATGGTAAAAGGAAGCAG
>JAFRIQ010000064.1 GCA_017432725.1 Bacillota bacterium | reverse complement strand
TCTTCTTTTTCAATTCTTCCGCCTCTTTAGCGGCTTCGGTCTGCTTGGCATCGACTTCAGCGACGATCTTGTTCCATTCGTCGCGGTCTATCACAGCTTCACCGACACCGTTTCCCAGTTCGGAATCAGCGGCTGCGACTACTACCGTAGCGTCATTGAGCGCTGCTTCCTCAGCCTCGGAAAAGATCGGTGTGCTGTCTGCCTCGGGGACCGTATCACCGGTCTGTTCAAGGTTGTAAAATTCGTTTTCGTTTTCCATACCTATTCTCCAAAAATGCTGTCCGAGAATTCTTTCGGATCAAAAATCTCTAAATCAGCCTCTTTTTCCCCCAATCCTACATATTTGACCGGCAGATCGTAATCGTCTGCCAGACTAATAACTATTCCTCCTTTGGCACTGCCGTCGAGCTTTGTGAGTATGATGCCCGTCAGATCCGTGACGTCTCCGAATTCCTTCGCCTGGGACAGGGCGTTTTTTCCCGTCGTGGCATCAAGGACAAGGAGCACTTCTTTGGAAGCTTCCGGATACTCTCTTTCGATGACTTTATACATCTTCGAAAGCTCGTTCATCAGATTCTTTTTATTCTGAAGCCTTCCGGCTGTGTCAACGATTATTACCTGCGATCCTCTGGCTTTCGCCGCGGAGAGTCCGTCGAATATGACCGCCGACGGATCCGCGCCTTCGCCGTGTTTTATCACAGGTACGCCCAGTCTTTCGCCCCATACGGAAAGCTGCTGGGCAGCTGCGGCCCTGAAAGTATCGGCCGCAACAAGAAGGATCGACTTTCCTTCGTTTTTAAGTCTGTATGCGAGTTTCGCTATAGTGGTGGTCTTCCCCACTCCGTTGACCCCGATGAGCAGGATTATGAGGGGGTAATCTTCGGATAGCGCCATACGCTCTCCCTTGTCCACCATATTGCAGACTATCTTTTTTATCTCGTCTCTTACGCTCTCCGAATTCCAGAGATAATTGGAGCGTATCGAGTCTCTCAAACTGTCTATTATTTTTTCGGTGGTTTCTACCGATATGTCCGAGGTCACCAGTATCTCCTCCAGTTCCTCGAGCATATCCTCGTCGGGAGTGGGCCTTGCAATGAAAAGGTCCTCTATCTTTTCTCCCAATTTTCCGAAAAATGATTTTTTGCTGCTCTGCGCCATAGCTACACCTCGAAATCATCGCCGAGTTTCAGCGACAGTATCTGAGTGATACCGCTCTCGGGCATCGTCACACCGTACAGCACGTCGGCATACTCCATTGTAAGCTTCTGATGTGTAATAAGTGTGAACTGAGGCCCTGCGAAACTTCTGATGTAACTTGCCACCGTGTCTATGTTGGTCTCGTCAAGCGCCGCTTCTATCTCATCAAGTATGCAGAAAGGAGTCGGTTTGGACTTGAGCACCGCGAACATAAGTGCGATGGCGGTCAGTGTCTTTTCTCCGCCTGAAAGCAGGTTCATGTTCTGAAGCTTCTTCCCCGGCGGCTGGGCCTCTATCTCGATGGCCGATTCGAGGGGGTTGTCAGGGTCTTCGAGAGTGAGCCTTGCGTGGCCTCCCTTGAAGAGTTCGCTGAAGGTCTGTTCGAAGTTCTCCACGACAGTATCGAAATTCTCTTTGAATCTCGCCTTGATGATCCTGTCCATATCGGATATGACTTTGCGGAGCTCATCCATAGCCTTGACTATGTCTTCTCTCTGGGAAGTAAGGAATCCGTATCTCTCGGACACGCTCCTGTATTCCTCTATAGCCCCTATATTCACGTCGCCAAGATTTCTGAGCCTTTCCTTGTACTCTCTGCTCTCTTTGAGGGCTCTTGAGAGCACGAAGTCCGGGTCTTCATGTTCCGCCGCCTGAGCATAGGACATTTCGAATTCCTCCCAGAGTTTGTCTTTGAGGCTCTCCGTCTGGGTATCGAACCTGGCCTGCCTTACTTCGGCGTCGTGTTTTTTAAGCTGTATCTCGTATACTTTTTCCTGGAAGACGCCGCTGTCTGACTCGAGCTTTTCGATATCTTTTTCAATGCGGTCTTTCTCTTCCTGCGCCGCTGAGAGTTTCTCTTCAGCCGCTTTCTTTTCCTCTTCCTTGCCGGAAAGAAGCGCAGCCGCATTCTCAGCGAAATCCTTTATCTGCTTTATCTGGTCTTTTGCCGCTTCCAAGGCATTTTCCTTGGCAAGTTTGGTCTTCTTCAGTTCGTCTATGCCAGCTTTTACGAGGCTTTCCACGTCTTTTGAATTCTGCAGGCGAAGGGCTGCGGAATTCAGTTCCATACGAAGCTGCATTTCCTCTTCCTTTGCTTTGCCTGCTCCGGCTCCCGTAAACGCCTTCTGAGCGTCTTCTTTGGCCTTTTCAGCCTCCGAGATCTGAGAATCCATATCTTTAAGCTGTTTTTTAAGATCCTCTTTCTCGGCTTTTCTGGTGAGTATATTGGACGAATTGTTTTTGAGGCTGCCGCCCGTAAGGGCGCCCGCCATGTTTATTATCTCGCCTTCGAGAGTAACGAACTTATGGGGTCCGTCGTTTGAGTTGGACATGTTTATGGCGTTCTCGAGATTATCGCAAAGCACCACGTTGCCGAGGACGTAATCCACTATGTCCGTATAGCCTCCTTCGCATTTGACTATATCCGACGCAAGCCCTATGAAGCCTTTTTTGCCTTTGAACCTTTCCACGGAAAGAGGCGGCTGGACTTTGAGGTTATCCACGGGCAGGAAAGTCAGTCTTCCCGCCTTATCCCTTTTCAGCATCTCGATAGCTTTTGACGCCACGTCATCGTCCTTGCAGACTATGTTCTGAAGCTTGCCGCCGAGTTCGGTCTCTATGGCAAGTTCGTAGCCCCTCGGAACTATGAGAAGATTTCCTAAAGTTCCTATGACGCCCTTGAGCTTCTTATCCATGAGATACTTTACGGCACCGTTGTATCCCTCGTAGGATTTTTCAAGTTCCTCTAAAAGATTGATCCTGGCAGAGAGCTTTCCTCTCTCGACTTTGAGTTTTTCGAGCTCGTAAGCCGCTTTTTCAAGCAGGCTCTCCGCTTCCGACTGGCTCTTTTCCGCCAGTTCAGTCTCTTGCTGCTTGGCTTTCAGTTCTTCTTTGAGTTTTTCGTATTCCTCGTCTGCGGCAGCGATGTTTTTAGCCATCTCCGAAGCGTTTGCTTCTTCTCTGGCTATACGCTCGTCAGTATCCGATACTTCCGTCTCTAGCCTATTCAGGTCGTTCTCAAGAGATGCCTGTTTTTCTCTGTTTACGGAATCACTTGCGGACAGTTCGTGTACTTCTTCTATCCTGGCGGCAAGATCTGTTCTTAAGGCCTCGAGCTTTTCCTCGAGTTCCCTTCCTCTTGCCCTCGCGTTCCGGAGATCTTCCTCCGATGAAGACCTGTCCTTTTCCGCCGTTCCCAGGGCTTTTTCAAGTTCCTCTATCTCTTCTCTTACGGCCGTTCCCTTGGAACCTGCCTGTTCGATCTGCTTGAGGATTATATTTATCTCGACGTCCGCTGCCTTGTCCTTTATGGACAGGTATTCCGTCGCCTTTTCGCTGTCTTCTCTGAGCTTGTCTATACGCCCTTCTATCTCTCCGATGATATCGTCCACACGTGACAGATCGATGACAGCCGAATCCAGTTTTCTTTCAGCCTCAGCTTTCTTGGTGCGGTACTTGACCACGCCGGCAGCCTCTTCGAAGATCTCTCTCCTGCTGTCCATCTTGTTGCTGACTATATCGGCTATCTTTCCTTGGCCTATGACGGAATATCCTTCTACGCCTATACCCGTATCCATGATGAGCTCGCGGATATCTCTGAGCCTGCAGATGCTCTTGTTGATGAGGTATTCGCTCTCGCCGGATCTGTACATGCGGCGCGTGATGGCTACTTCCGTATAGTCTATGGGAAGCATGTGATCGCTGTTGTCTATGACGAGAGTGACTTCCGCCATGCCCTTCGCTTTCCTGTTCTGAGTCCCTGCAAAGATGACCTCTTCCATCTTGCCGCCCCTGAGCATCTTGGGGCTCTGCTCGCCAAGGACCCATCTTATGGCATCGGAAATGTTGCTCTTGCCCGATCCGTTGGGGCCCACTATGCAGGTGATCCCGTCGGTGAACTCTATGGTCACCGGGTCGGCAAAAGATTTGAATCCGTTAAGTTCCAGTCGTTTAAAAAACATCTATCCTCCGAAGGTATGCCTAAAAAATGCATGCCAAAACAAGTGTTCATAAAATAACAAGTTATTTTACCACATCGTAACAGTAAAGTGAATACTCCTCAGCGTAAACTCACATTTCCGAACAGCTTTTGACGCATCAAAAGACCGCGCTTTTTGAATGCGCGGTCTGAACATATTCATATGCTTGATATCCTATTTTTCCAGTATCTTGAGAGCCTCCGAAGCAGCCAGGGCTTCAGCCTCTTTTTTGGTCTTTCCCCTGCCTGTGGCAAGTTCTTTGCCTTCCACGATCACTGCGGCGGTAAATGTCTTGTCATGGTCCGGTCCTTCCTCGCCGACGATCCTGTACACGGGCATGCTTCCGCCGTTTTTCTGGCACTTTTCCTGAAGCCTGGATTTGTAGTCGAAAGGAAGCAGATTCCTGCATCCCATGTCTATGGTATAGTCCATAAGCCTGTGGACCGTTTTTACGGCGTTCTCGATGCCTCCGTCCACGTAGACTGCGGCTATGAGGGCCTCTACCAGATCCGAGGTGATGGAATGGCGGTACCTTCCGCCTTTCACCTCTTCGCCCTTGCCCATGAGCATATATTCGTTGAGTTTGAAATGGTCAGCGACGTTGGCGAGGGCCTCGGTACACACTATCTCAGCCCTGAGCTTCGATAGAAAGCCTTCCTGTTTTTCCGGAAACCTTTTGTATATCTCCGCGCTCACGACCATATCCAGTATGGCGTCGCCGAGGAATTCCAGTCTTTCGTTCCCCTTGAACGAACTGCCGAGATAGTCGTTGGCATAGGAACTGTGGGTAAGTCCGGTGACCAGGATATTTTTGTCTTTGAACGTATACCCCAGTATTTTTTCGACTTCTTCTATGCTTTTCTCCATCAGAGTTCTCTCCTTTTCTTCCAGCCTCCGGTCCTGTGACGTATCAAAAGAGCGGCGGCCGTCACCAGCCACGAAACGGGATACACGAGCCCCAGGACGAACACGTCCGGATGGGCCGGGAATACAGTCTTTACCCAAAGAAGTCTTACGCCCGCCACTCCTATGAGGGATATGACCGCGGGAACGATCACGTCTCCGCAGCCTCTTAAGACTCCTCCCACGATCTCTATGACCGTCCAGAGGAAATAGGGTATCACGAACACCAGCATTATCCTGTATGCAAGATCGCAAACTTCCGGATCGTCTGCAAGGAAAAGCGGGAACAGCCACCTGCCCGTAAGTATCAAGACTGCGCAAAGCGCTACCGTGACAAGCATAAAATTGCGAAGACCTCTTTTCGAAGCCTCTTTCACTCTGTCAAGTTTTCCGGCTCCGTAGTTCTGACCCACGAAATTCATAACGGCGACTCCGCCGGCGTTCATCAAAGCCCAGTATATGCCGTCGACTTTTCCGGTCAGCGCCCAGGCGGCGACTATAGAAGTCCCCAGGCCGTTGAGCGCTACCTGTATCGTGGTGTTGGTGACTCCGTAGACCACCTGCTGTATAGCCGTCGGGAAACCGTACTTCACCGTAGCCTTTATGGCTCTCCAGCTCAGATTGCCCGGCGACGGGTTCAGCCTGTAATCCTCTTTTGTGGTGAACATCTGTATCAGAACAAGGACAAAGCTTATGAGCTGGGAAAAGGCCGTAGCCACGGCCGCTCCGAATACGCCCATACTGAATACTTTAACAAGAACGTAGTCGAGGATTATGTTCGTGACGCAGCAGGCGCATATGTAGATGAAAGGCCTCCTGGAATCCCCTGCGGCCCTGATGATGCCGGCTCCCATATTGTAGAGCATTACGGCGAAAGCCGCCATGAAGCATATCTGCATATACAGGACCGCTTCCTCCAGCGTGTCTGCAGGCGTCTTGAGATACACGAGTATGGACCTTGTGAATATACATCCCAGCACCGACACAAAGATCCCCAGAAGAGCGCAGAACCACATTGACGTGCATACTGCCCTTCTGATCTTTTCGCGGTCCTTTATGCCGTAGAGCTGAGCGATATATACCGACGCTCCTCCGGTGAGCGCAATAAAAGAGCCGACCATCAGGTTTAGGACCTGTGTCACGCTTCCCGATATTGCAGCGAAGCTTTCCGTGCCGCAGTATTTTGCGACGATCAAAGCATCCACCGTATTATATAGCTGATGTATTATTCCGCTCAGGGCGATGGGTACGAAAAAGCTGAAAAGCTTCTTCCATACGTCGCCCTGAGTAAGATCGTGTCTGTTATCCATTTATCTGAAAATTCAGTTTAGAGTTTCTTCTCCACTTCCGCTATCCTGGCTACAGTCTTTTCGAGCATATCCTGGTAGTTGGCGAGTTTGTCTCTTTCAGCCTGGACAACGTTTTCCGGAGCTCTGGAAACGAAGTTTTCGTTAGCCAGTTTCGCTTCCTGTGAAGCAACGTTCTTTGAAAGCTGGTCTCTGTCTTTCTGAAGTTTCGCGAGCTCTTCCTTGTAGTCGACCAGCTCGTCCATGGGAACGAATACCTCCACTCCCGGAAGAGCGGCGGATTTGACATCAGAAGGAAGTTCATCCTTGCTCTTTGCAAAGCTCAGGGACTCTAGCCCTGCGAGGCTCACGAGGTAGTCTTCGCCCTTCTTTGCAGCTTCTTCGAAACCGGGATCCGCTATGACTATAGCCTTGATCTTCTTTGCGGGAGCAACGCCCACCTCCGAGCGTATGTTCCTTACAGCCTTTATCATGTCCATGGAAAGCTCGACGGCCTTCACGTCTTCGCTAAAGTCCTGAGCGGAGACTTCAGGCCAGCTTTCGAGTATGATCATATCCTTCTCGCCTTCTGTTTTGGGAAGGTGTCCCCATATCTCTTCGGTGATGAAGGGCATGAAAGGATGGAGCATCTTAAGGAGATCCTTAAGGCAGGAAAGCAGAACGAATCTTGCCGTTTCCTTGTCTTCTTCGTTCTCTCCGTAGAACCTAGACTTTGTAAACTCTATGTACCAGTCGCAGTAGTTGCTCCATATAAGGTCATATATCTTCGCCGCCGCAAGGGCCAGTTCGAACCTGTCCATGTTCGCGGTGATATCGCTGACAGCGTCGCTTATGGTCTGTATCATCCAGCGGTCTTCGGTCTTAAGAGCGGCGCTCTTCGCATCCGCTATGGGTAGAGCTTCTCCGTCTTTATCATAAAGGTTCATGATGACGAATCTTGATGCGTTCCACAGTTTGTTTCCGAAGTTCCTTGCAGCCTGGACTTTCTCATCCTGGTAACGTATGTCGGAACCCGGGGCTATACCGGAAAGGAGCATGAACCTGAGGGCGTCCGCTCCGTACACGTCTATGACTTCAAGAGGATCTATGCCGTTCCCGAGGGATTTGGACATCTTCCTTCCCTGGCTGTCCCTTACAAGTCCGTGGATGAGCACGTGCTTGAAGGGCACTTCTCCCATGCACTCGATGCCCGAGAAGATCATCCTGGCTACCCAGAAGAAGATTATGTCGTATCCTGTTACCAGAACGCTGGTCGGATAGTAGGTCTTAAGGTCTTTCGTCTTTTCCGGCCATCCCAGTGTGCTGAAAGGCCAGAGAGCCGACGAGAACCAGGTGTCGAGAACATCCTCATCCTGATCGAAATGAGTGCATCCGCACTTGGGACACACCGATGGGCTTTCCTTTGCGACTATCATCTCGCCGCAGTCCTGGCAATAGTATGCGGGGATCCTGTGGCCCCACCAGAGCTGGCGGCTTATGCACCAGTCCTTTATATCTTCCATCCAGTGATAATATATCTTGTCGTATCTGTCGGGGACGAATACGGTCTCGCCTTTCCTTACTGCTTCGATTGCAGGCTCCGCCAGAGGTTTCATCTTTACGAACCACTGTTCCGAGATCCTGGGTTCCACTGCGTTGTGGCAGCGGTAGCAGGTCCCGGTAGGTATGGTCATATCTTCCGTCTTTACCAGATATCCGGCTTCTTCAAGGTCTTTTACCCATGCTTTTCTGCATTCATACCTGTCCATTCCGGCGTATTTTCCGGCAACGTCGAGCATGGTGCCGTCTTCCGCCATGAACTCTATCATTCCCAGGCCCTGTCTCTGGCCTACTTCGAAGTCGTTGGGATCGGCGTTGGGTGTGATCTTTACGGCTCCGGTACCTTTGGTCATATCGGGATAGGGATCCGCCACTACGGGCATCACTCTTCCAACCAGCGGAAGCATTACATTCTTCCCGACGAGATCCTTGTATCTCTCGTCTTCGGGGTTCACTGCCACTGCGACGTCTCCGAACATGGTCTCGGGACGGGATGTGGCAACTACTATGCCCTCGGATCCGTCTTCGCCCGGGTAGCGGAAATAGTAATACTTGCCGCGTACGTCTTCGTGTTCGACTTCGATGTCGGAAAGAGCGGATTTACATACGGGGCACCAGTTGATGAGCCTGGCTCCCTTGTAGATGAGGCCTTTGTTATACAGGTTGACGAAGTGTTCCTTTACGGCTTCATTGCAGCCTTCGTCCATAGTGAAACGCTCGCGGCTCCAGTCGCAGCTGGAACCCATCTTGCGCTGCTGCATGGTTATACGGTTGCCGTATTCCTCTTTCCATGCCCAAGCCTGCTTAAGGAACTCTTCTCTTCCAATCTCTTCCTTGGTCTTTCCTGTTTCCTTTTTGATCTTTTCTACGACCTTGACTTCCGTAGCGATAGATGCGTGATCCGTTCCTGGAAGCCAAAGGGTGTCATATCCCTGCATTCTCTTGAAACGGACAAGCACATCCTGAAGAGAAGCATCCATCGCATGACCCATATGGAGCTGCCCCGTGATATTGGGAGGCGGCATCACAATGGTGAAATGCTCTTTTCCGCCCTTGGTCTCGGGCATGAAGCATTTGGAATCTTCCCACGTCTTGTAGATACGATCTTCGAAGGTCTTAGGATCGTAATTCTTAGGTAGATTTCTGTCCATTTTCAATTCTCCTGACTGTTGATTTTGCAATAGTTTGCTAAACAAATATTTTATCTTAATACGGAAATATTTACAAGATGGATATGTCCTTTAAAAGCCAAGAAAAACAGCAGCCCTATGGCTGCTGCCTTGTATCTAAAGTATGAGTATTCCCGCTTCCCTGCAGCGCGCCCTGGTCTCTTCGTCCCAGACCGCCGACTGTACTTCCCCTATATGGGCGTTGCCCATCAGGAGCATACAGAGCCTGCTCTGCCCTATGCCTCCGCCTATGGTATACGGAAGTTCTCCGTTAAGGAGCGCTTTATGGAAAGGCAGCTCCCGTCTGTAGTCGCAGCCTGATATCCTCAGCTGCCTGTCCAGGCTTTCGGGGCTGACCCTGATGCCCATGCTGGATATCTCAAGAGCTTCTCCCAGGATCTCGTTCCAGAAAAGTATATCTCCGTTGAGTTCCCAGTCGTCGTAGTCCGGAGCCCTCCCGTCATGAGGTTTGCCGCTCTTTAAGGCTCCGCCTATCTTCATTATGAAAGCAGTATGGTGATCTTTCACGAAAGCGTTCTCACGCTCCTTAGGAGTAAGATCCGGATACATATCTTCAAGTTCCTGCGAGGTGATGAAGGCGACGTTCCTGTCCTTGTACGAAAGAGTGCAGAGCGCAGGATAATGCTTCCTCAGTTCAAGCTCCGTATCGCAGGTGGCGTAAACTATTTTTCTGACGACGGATTTGAGATATTCCTCGTTCCTGTCTTTTTCTTCAATGACCTTTTCCCAATCCCACTGGTCCACGTAGATCGAATGGACGTTGTCCAGTTCTTCGTCTCTTCTTATGGCGTTCATGTCAGTGTACAGACCGCGGCCCACGTAAAAGTTATAGTCTTTGAGAGCCTGTCTCTTCCACTTGGCCAGAGACTGCACTACCTGGCAGTGCCTTCCGTCTTCCTTTATATCGAAATCGACGGGTCTTTCCACGCCGTTGAGATCGTCGTTGAGTCCTGTCGAAGCCTCGAGGAAAAGAGGAGCCGATACACGGCTGAGATTCAGCTGCTCGCACAGTTTTTCCTCGAATATCTGATGTATCTTGCTGATAGCTTTCTGAGTATCGTAGGAATCGAGTTTGGCCTTATATTCTTTTGGGATTATCAGTTTCACGTCTTCTGCCTCCCTTCCTTATTTTCCGCATATTATATTGCAAAAAAGCACTTTAGTAAATATGAAACGCATTGAAAATCACGGCTTTAGGGGCGTTTTGCTATCATCCTGTCCAGGATCATATTTGCTGAGATATCCCCGGTGACGTTGAGCGTAGTATAGCTCATGTCGAGGAATTTATATATGCCGCTGTAGAAGCCTATGAAACCCAGAGGTATCCCGAACATTGCAAGATAGCTTGCCCCTATGACTATGCCTCCGCCCGGTATTCCGGGCGCAGCCATGTTTATGAGAAGAGATGCTGCAAGCATCAGAAGGAAAGCCGGGAAATTTATCTCGATACCGTACATGCGTGCGCAGAAAAGTCCAAGCAGAGAGAACGATACCGCTCCTCCGCACATATGTATGGTGCAGCCTAAGGGGACTACAACGTCGGTGATCTCCGGGGGCACCCCGAATTCGTCACGGCATAGTTTTACGGTATACGGCAAAGCGGCGGCGCTGCTGCAGGTGGTGATCGTAATGATCCATATGCTCATAAGTCTTCTCACATATGCAAGAGGCTTTATACCGCATATGAGCCAGACGGGCAGTATCATCACCAGAAGAAGCACTGCGGCTGAACATACATAGGCGGCTGCTATGTATGAAAAACCCATGCCAAGAAGCTCCGAGCCGTAGCGGCTGACGGTATCCGCCATGAGCGAAAACACAGCCAAAGGAGTTAGATACATGAAATATCCAAGTATTCTTACCACAAGATCCTTTGCTTTTTCTATACCCTCAAAAAAACCCTCTGTCTTACCAAAAAGCGCCCCGATGCGTCCCGTGAGCCAGGCTGCGAGAATTATGAAAAACACTTTCGGATTGACGAAAACGTCAGAAAGATTTCTTGGGAACAGATTGGAAAGTACGGCTACGATGCTGAAATCAGTAGACTGCCCGCTCCAGTCTCCCTCAAAGGGAACAAAGCCCTTCGCGGGATCTATGACCGCTACCAGGAGCGAGGAGATAAGAAAAGATGCCGCGAACATCACCGTAAAGCATATGACGGACTTTATGACCAGACCGTTTCTCTTTTTTGCGGTCCTGTATATGGTCGAAGCTATGCTGGTAAAGATGACGGGGAAAATGAAGACCTTGAGTATCTTTATATACCAGGTCCCCAGAAAAGATATATACGGACAGTATTCGCTGAAGAAAAGACCGAACAATATACCGGCGGCAAAACCCAGCAGGGTAAGCAGACTAAACAGTTTTTTCATCTAGATCAGCAAGGATACCCCATCCTCTATAGGATGGGGAGGAATTGCTTCCCTATCGCGGCTATGCCGTGATTCCCTGCATCCTCCTTTCTGTTAATATACTTCTGCTATGTTCCAATAACTTAAGTTTCTTGTATGATACTGCGGGATGTACTTTAGTTCCGTCAAGCAGCCTGATATCAAAGTACCCGCTTGTCCGTCTTCCGAATATGAAGCATTCCTGTCCGTTGTACAGAACTCTGTCAAATAAACGGAAGCCATAGACCTCTTTAGGCGCCTGATTGCTCTTTCTGACTCCTCCTTTGAGTATGGCAGCCTTATGAAGTTGTCTGTTATGACAGCGCACTTTCTTTTGGACATACCAATACCCAAGAGGCTCTGCACACGGATGCCCGTTTATACATCTTGCATCGACAGCATGCGTCTTCTCAAGGCCATTGCCGATCCTTGCATTCTTCGTTAGATATCCAAAGGTCATTGAGACCATACCGGGATACGTCTCTTTAAGCCTTTGATAGAATTCCCATCTCATGATGCCCATGAACGCTGCATCCCTGAAATTTGCGCTGCGCCTGATACTACCGGGCAGTCTTACTGTCCCTGCGTGATATCCCTTGTGACAAGTCTCACATAATGTTATGAGGTTGTTTGGAGCGTCTCCTCCTGTCTTCCTTGACTCTATGTGATGTACGTTGAGTATTCTGTCCTTAGATCTTCCCCTGCAGCACTGACAGGTATGTCCGTCTCTTGAGAGTACGTATTCTCTTACGTTCCAAAAGCCCAGCTGCTCTCCCCATTTGTACTCTGCTCCTTTCGGAGCAGCAAGACCCTTTAGATCTGCTTTCAGTTTCTGAAGATCGAATGACGCAGTCTCTACGCTTATGTGACTTATCGGAAGGATAGTCATAACGTCTGAAACGGCTTTTAAGTGACTTGATATCTTTACCTCTACGGAAGGAGCAAGCCATCCTTTGTGTTTCGAGCGCACCCTGTTATCAAACCGTGCCTTGCGGTATCTTGTCTTACGATTCCTTCTTGAGCGCCTGTACTCTCTCCTTACAGACAGGCTCTCTGTCACATCCGCCCTAAGCATTATCTCTGCAGCATACAGTTCCTTTGACTCTGTACTTGCAGATACTCCTATGACCTTGCTTCCTGCGTCTACGCCAAGGTCTACTTCCTGCACGATATCTCCCGTATCGTACAGAAGACGGATGGTGAACGGACAGCGTTTTACTGCTTTTGCCTTTCCTGCCTTTAGAAGCCTTCTGACTTTGCCGCAGCGTGTGGTAGGCATGAGCGGCTGTCCGTACTTGTTTTGTACGAACACAAACATCCCTATTATCCCCTTCTTTTTACCCCTGATACGCTTTTTGCTTTAAGCCGGCGCGTATCTTGCCGTTCGGTGTCCTTCCCCAATGTTATCCGGTGTTACTACGCCCGCCACACTGTCCCATCCCAATTAAGGACTGTTTAATGACGGACCACAGAGCGGCGGATTAGGACAAACGTCCGCC
>JAFRIQ010000063.1 GCA_017432725.1 Bacillota bacterium | reverse complement strand
GCGGCAAGTGCGCCAAGGTCTGCCCGAGACACATCATCAACGTATTCGCAAAGGATCCGAGGGCCGCTCAGAACCCCGCCGCTCCGAAGCCACAGAAGCTTCCGGAAAAGGTGGAAGAGCACGCTCCCGAAGAAGCTGCGGAATAGACAAACTCATAAATTCCTATATATGCCTGCCCCCGAAAGGGGCAGGTATTTTTTTGGGACAAAGAGGCTGTATACTGATACAATGTACGTGTAAATACGATCGAAGAAGGAGGTATATGCATGAACGATATAATCAGAGCGATGGAAGAGAGAAGGAGCATAAGGAAGTTCAAAGCCGATATGCCCAAGAAGGAAGACATCGAGCAGATAATAGAGGCGGGGCTTTACGCCGCCAACGGGCAGGCGAAACAGGCTGCCATCATAGTAGCGGTGACAAACAAGGAGATAAGGGACAGGCTGTCCGAAGACAACTTAAGGGTCGTAGGCAAGGAACCTGTCAGCGATCCTTTCTACGGCGCTCCCGTGATACTCATAGCACTGGCGGACAAAAGCTGCACCACCAGCGTATACGACGCAAGCCTGGTCATGGGCAATATGATGCTCGCAGCCCACTCTTTAGGCCTCGGGAGCATATGGATCCACAGAGCCAAGGAAGAATTCGAAACGGATGAATGGAAAAAGTTCCTGAAAGACCTGGGAGCAGAGGGCGACTACGAAGGAGTAGGCCACTGCGCGGTAGGGTATATAGACGGAGAGATCCCTGCTCCTCAGAAGAGAAAAGAAGGAAGAGTGTTCTGGGCTGAATAGGAAGGGCAGCTTTTTTCAAAAAGCGGAATATACTTGGGTCCGAAAGGCCGAAAGTATAGTATAATAAATAGGATAAACTATTGCTGTTTGATGGTATGTATATGACAGATTACGATGTAACGATCATAGGCGCCGGTATAACGGGCGCCATGGCGGCAAGAGAGCTATCGAGATACGACGTCTCTATATGCATTCTCGAGGCCGCTTCAGATGTGGCCATGGGCGCCACGAAGGCCAATTCGGCCATTGTACACGCGGGTTTCGACGCAAAGGAAGGGACCCTGAAAGCAAAGTTCAACGTGGAAGGTTCGAAGATGTTCGAACAGGTCTGCAAAGAGCTGGGAGCCAAATACAAGAGGATAGGAGCCCTCGTAGTAGGATTTTCAGACGAGGACAAGGAGACCTTGAGAGGCCTTCTTGAAAGAGGCGTGAAGAACGGGGTCGAGCAGCTCCGGCTCATAGAGTCGAGAGAAGAGCTTCTCGAGATAGAACCGGGCATAGGCGAGACCGTTAGCTGCGCTCTCTATGCGCCCACCTCCGCCATCACCTGTCCCTACGAACTCTGCATAGCAGCCGTGGGCAACGCCATGGACAACGGCGCTGACCTTAAGCTCAATTACCCCGTAAAGTCCATCGAAGCGGATAAAGACGGATATGTGATCAACGGCGAGATAAGAAGCCGCGTCGTCATCAACGCCGCAGGCTGCCACGCCGACGAGATAGCCCGTATGATAGGAGACGATTCCTTCACCATCACTCCCAGAAGAGGCGAATACGTACTTCTGGACAGAGAGGCGGGCGGCACCGCGAAACACACGGTGTTCAGATGCCCCAGCGCCATGGGAAAAGGCATACTCGTGACACCTACCGTAGACGGGAACCTTCTCTTAGGACCTACGGCGGAAAACATCGAGGATAAGGACGACACGACCACGACGCTGGAAGGTCAGGCCCTCGTAAAGAAGTCCGCTCATCAGCAGGTGGCCGGCATAGATCTCAGAAAGAGCATCACCAGTTTCACGGGCCTTCGCAGCGTAGGCTCCACCGGCGATTTCATAATCACAGAGCCAAAGAAAGGCTTCATAAACGCAGCCGGCATAGAGAGCCCGGGACTTTCCTCGGCTCCGGCCATAGGCGTATATCTGGCGGAGATGGTGGGAAAGGATATAGAGCTCAAAGCGGATCCTAAGTTTAACCCCTGCAGAAAACCGGCCCACTATTTCACGGAGATGAGCCTTGAGGAAAAGAACGAGAAGATAAAGGAAGACCCTGCCTTCGGACATATAATCTGCAGATGCGAAACAGTGACGGAGGGCGAGATCATAGAGGCCATGAGGACCAACCCCAAGCCCACGGATCTCGACGGCATAAAGAGAAGGACCAGGGCTCAGATGGGCAGATGCCAGGGAGGCTTCTGCTCGCCCTACATAGTTGAGATAATATCCAAGGAACTGGGTATAGACGCGACTGAAGTCACAAAAACGGGCGGCAAGTCCAACATACTCACGGGATATACGAAAGCGGCAAGGAGGTAACGGCAATGGAGAACGTACGAGAAGTCAAGATCGCCGTTATAGGGGGAGGCCCCGCGGGCATGTCCGCGGCCCTTGCGGCATATGAAAACGGAGTAGCTGCAAAAGATATACTCATCATCGAAAGAGAAGAGTCTTTGGGCGGCATCCTGAAGCAATGCATACACAGCGGTTTCGGACTCCACAGGTTCAAGGAGGAGCTGACGGGACCTGAATACGCCCACAGATATGTGGAGATGGTAAAGGAAGCGAAGATACCCTATCTTTGCAACGCCATGGTACTTGAGCTGAACGGCGGAGACGGCAAGGAAAAGAAGACCATAAAGGCCACCTCCAGCGTGGAAGGCATAATCACCGTCAAAGCCGATGCGGTCATCCTGGCCATGGGCTGCAGGGAAAGACCCAGAGGAGCCCTTACCATAGCCGGCGAGAGACCTGCCGGTATATATACGGCGGGTACGGCCCAGAAGTACGTCAACATCATGGGATATATGCCGGGCAAGAAGGTAGTGATCCTGGGTTCCGGAGACATAGGTCTCATCATGGCGAGGCGTATGACCCTGGAGGGAGCCCAGGTCCTGCAGATATGCGAGATCGCTCCGAAGATCTCCGGCCTTGCCAGGAACGTGCAGCAGTGCGTATCGGATTTCGGTATCCCCCTGCGCTTAAGCTGCACCGTAGTTAAGGTACACGGAAGAGAGAGAGTCGAAGGCGTGACCATAGCCGACGTGGACGAGGATTTCAATCCGAAACCCGGTACCGAAAGGTATCTTGCCTGCGACACCTTGCTCCTGTCCTGCGGACTCATCCCGGAAAACGATCTTTCAAGAGCTGCGGGCATAGACATAGACCCGAGGACCAACGGGGCTGTCTGCAGCGAAGAAGACGATCAGACGTCCATACCGGGAATATTCGCCTGCGGAAACGTAAGAAAGGTATTCGACCTTGTAGATAACGTATCGAAAGATGCCGTGGTGGCGGGAACGGCTGCCGCGGAGTATGTGAGGGGGTAGTAGAAATGGTAGAAGAAAAGAAAATAACCTGTGTGATTTGCCCTAACAGCTGCGTAGTTACAGTAAAGTACGAAGGCGAGAACATTATCGAGGTGACAGGCCACAACTGCAAGAGAGGGCTGAAATACGCCAGCGCGGAAGCGATCCACCCCGTAAGGAGCATTTCCTCCACAGTCCGCTGCGCCGACGGCAGAGTGGTGGCTGTCAAGACCAGCCAGCCTGTGCCCAAAGAGAACGTCTACGACGTCATGTGGGAGATAAACCACTTCACGGCGCCCAACGACATCGAGTTCGGAGACGTTGTCATACCGCACGTGTTCGGTCTCGAGGCAGACGTCGTAGTCATAGGCGGATAACAGTAGCAAAAGCAATTCAAAAAACGGTCCGGAAATCCGGACCGTTTTGCTTTGTAAATATTGACGAGAGGCTTTCTAGTCTTTTGCCATGTGTATGGTGTGCTGGCTGAAGGGTATTTCGATACCGGCCTTTTTGAAGGCGAGGAAGATCTCCCTGTTGAGAGTGCGCCTCGCGATGAATATGTTGGCCTCGTCCACATCCGCCGTGATCTTGAGATCCACGGAGCTGCTGCCCAGAGCTTCGACTCCCAGGTACTGGGGTTCGACCTTGAAGAGATCCGGATACATGGAAGGAAGTTCCTTGCAGAGTTTTCTTACAGTTTCTTCCGCCTTGGGAAGATCCGTATCGTAGGCTATGGGAGCAATGGCTATGGCCTTGGACGCCACGTTGGACAGGTTCACCAGGTTGCGTATATCGGAGTTGTTGACTATCCTTGCGTTGTTTCCCGTATCCACTATGGTGGTCGTCCTGATGCCTATGTTCGTAACGGTACCTCTCCATTCGTCGATGGCAACTATATCTCCCACCTGGAGCTGGCCTTCAAGGACTATGAACAGGCCTGTGATGACGTCTTCTATGAGGCTCTGGGCTCCGAAGCCTATGATGAGACCTAAGACTCCCAGAGAGGCGATCACGGCCCCAACGTTGAATCCTAAGATGGAAAGGGCATATATGACGGCATATATGACCACGATGTACTTGAAGAAGCTGGATGACAGGCTTATGAGCGTCTTGCCTCTTCTGGTTTTTGGCTTGGCCAGTTTGAACAGGAACTGGGCTATGGCGTTGACCAGCCAGCATTCCGCGAACATGAGCAGGAGCCCGAAGACTCTCAGTATGTCAAAGCTGCCGTCGGCATCCTTAAGAGGCTGGAAGGCCTTGATGTAGTTTTCAGTGAAGTACTGTACTGTTTTCTGCTGATGTTCCGACAGGAAGAAGAGCAGAGAGGGCTGATAGAATGCGATGATTATCAGCGCTACGATGACTATGGCGATTATCCTGCCGATGAGTCCTTTACTAAGTTTCTTCTCGTTCATGATGATTCCTTTCCTTGGATCAGAGGATCGTATATATATTTTTCAATGCTATCAATAGATAAGCGTCTCGGAACTGAGGTCGAGAGTGAAGACCTTCGAAAGTATGAATTCTTCGTCTCCCGTATACAGATCTATGCTGAACTGGTATTTTCCGTCTACGGGAGCATCAAGATCAGGATACAGATAGATCAGGATGTTGCCTTCGTCGTCTGCCGTTCCGCCTTCTATACCGAGATATTCTTCATAATCTGCCGTCGGGAATGCGATCACGAAAGATCCCGGCACGTTCACTGTCAGCCTGAACCATGCTTCCGTAGTGTATTCTTCCATAACGGCTCCCACGTGATCGAATACTATATCGACTACCCATACTCCGCACCTGTCGCACTTTGCGTCGGAATCGGAGTCCACGTGGCCTAAGGCCGGAACGACGTTTTCCTGAGTCAGTCCGCATCTTGAGCAGACGAGATACTCGGCTCCTTCTTCGGTGCAGGTAGCTTCCCTTATGTCGGAGGTCGCCATCCAGTCGTGGCCGAGGGCCGCGATCTGGCTCCCTGCGTCGAGAGTGGCTCCGCAGACAGAACATCTCGTGACCGCCGTATGCCCGGCTTCCGTGCAGGTCGCCGCCACAGCGCCCGTGTAGTAGGGTCTGTGCCCTGTTGCGGCAATGGTTTCCTGTCTCGATTCACCGCACCTGCCGCACAGGTATTCGCGAAGGCCTGTAGCCGTGCAGCTGGGATTCCTGACGGTCCTGGCCTCTCCCCAGAGATGGCCCAGAGCAGGGATCTCTTCTCCTTCATCCAGGATCTCGCCGCAAACCGAGCATTTGATCACCGTCGTATGTCCTGCGTGTGTGCAGTCTGCTTCCGTTGCGGCTTCTTCGGCTTTGGTGTGATCCGCCAGGGGGATCTTTTCTTCCTTGGTCTTATCGCAGATCTTGCAGCTGATGAGAAGAGTTCCCTCTTCTTTGCAGGTGGATTCTTTTATGACGACACCGTCGTCCCAGACGTGCTCTTCAGTCGCGATCACCAGCTCTTCGACGGAACTGGGAGAAGGATTCGATCCGGGCATTTCAGTGACGTTGTCAATGAAGCCCTGAGGATCTGACGCGAATACGGACGATTCCACTATAATGATGCCCGCTGCCGCCACGGCAAGACCCTTGGTCACGCTTTTTACGCTGTCGGCAAAAGTCTGCTTGACCAGGTAGTGCTTTTTCTTTCCGCTTCCGCCGAAGACTCCGTATTCGGAGAACTGGTATTCTTCGGCGTAGACTTTGTTATTTGTATTTGTCGGTCCGAATTCTTCCATAAATATTTAAACAAATGAATACAACAGTATTATATGCGAAAAAAGGTAAATAATATACATATTTTTCGAAGAATACAAACAAAAACCCTGCAGCGGGAAAGCTGCAGGGCATTAGCTGTCTGGAATCAGTATTCTATGGTGGAAGAGTCTTCCGTCTCTTCCTCTTTCTGTTTCATCCTGTCGGGGATCATGGTAAGTTTCCCTTCGAAGTAGGATCCGGGGTTAGTGACGAACTTTTTCGTTTCGAGAGATCCCTGGAAGGATCCGGTATCCGATACCTCGGCTATGTTGCTTATGACCAGGTTGCCGTTGATCTCTCCGTCCACCAGTACGTCTGACGCCTTGGCGTCTCCGTTGAGTACTCCGCCTTCCGCGACGTGTATCTTTCCTTCGGACAGAACGTCTCCTTTCAGCGCTCCCTTGATCTCAAGGGTGTCGGCCGTTATGAAGTCGCCCACCAGGACAACGCCTTTTCCTATGGTAGTGAGTCTCGAAGGGACATATGCAGCCGGCTGTTTGACTTCCGGTTTGACTATTACTTCGGGTTCTTCCTGTTTCTTTCTTCCGAACATCTTAGATACCTCCGGTCCGTGCTTCGTTTCTAATAATATATAATATATCATAACTTGCGTGAAATCAAAGAAAAGAATACAATACAGATACCCAAAAAAGTAAAAAACCAAGAGAAAAGGAAATCATCAATGGAAAAGAAGAGTTTCTACATCACCACACCGATCTATTATCCCAGCGACAACCTTCATATAGGGCACACATACTGCACCGTCATGGCCGACGCCATGGCAAGGTTCAAGAGACTTCAGGGCTACGACGTAAGGTTCCTCACGGGAACGGACGAGCACGGCCAGAAGATACAGACAAAGGCTGCAGATAAAGGAGTCACGCCTCAGGAGTACGTCGACGATATCGTCGGCGGAATAAAGAAGCTCTGGGCTACCATGGAGATCTCCTACGACGACTTCATCCGTACAACGGAGCCACGCCATATGAAGAGAGTACAGGAGCTCTTCATGAGGATGTACGAAAAGGGTGATATATACAAGGGAGCATACGAAGGCTGGTACTGCGTGCCCTGCGAAAGCTACTGGACAGAGAGCCAGCTGGGAGAAGGTCATACCTGCCCCGACTGCGGAAGGCCCGTACAGAAAGCCGCTGAAGAGGCATACTTCTTCAAACTTTCGAAGTACGCCCAGCCCGTAAGGGAGCTCCTCGCAAAGGGCGAATTCCTTAAGCCCATGACCAGAGTCAACGAGATGCTGGGCTTCATAGACCAGGGTCTTGAAGACCTTTGCATTTCCCGTTCGTCCTTCGACTGGGGCATCCCCGTTCCTATTGACGACAAGCACGTCATGTACGTATGGCTCGACGCTCTTTCGAACTATATCACATCTCTTGGCTGCCCGTATATCGAGGGCGGAGTGGAAGGAGACGTAGAAGGTGAATCGGACGCTTCTCTCTTCAAGAAGTTCTGGCCTGCAGATTTCCATCTGGTCGGAAAAGAGATAGTGCGCTTCCATTCCATCATTTGGCCCGCAATGCTCATGTCCGCAGGCATCGAGCTTCCCAAGCACGTGCTCGGTCACGGCTGGATACTCATAGACGGAGGCAAGATGTCAAAGTCAAAGGGCAACGTGGTAGATCCCGTGGTCCTCATCGACCGCTACGGAGTAGATGCCCTCAAGTACTTCCTCCTGCGCGAATATACCTTCGGACAGGACGGAGCCTTCACCAACGAAGTCATGCTCAACAGGCTCAACTACGACCTGGCCAACGACCTCGGCAACCTGGTCTCAAGAAGCGTAACAATGATAGAGAAGTATTGCGGCGGCATCGTTCCTGCGCACAATGAAAGCGCCATGGAAGATCCCGACTCTGAGCTCAGGACCCTTGCCCTCGAATGCCACAAGAAAGTGGAAGCCCACATGGACAAGTTCCAGTTCAACCTGGCTCTTGAGGATATATGGGAGGTCGTAAGAAGGACAAATAAGTATATAGACGAGACGGCGCCCTGGGTCCTTGCAAAGGACGAGGCAAAGGCAGCAAGGCTCGGAGAGGTCATGCATGACCTGGCTGAGGCTCTCCGCATAGTATCCGTTCTCATATTCCCCTTCATGCACACGACCTCATCAAAGATAAGGGAGCAGATAGGACTTTCGAAAGAACCGGTCTGGGAAGATGCTCTTGTCTTCGATACCTACGGTGGCGAGAAGGTACAAAGAGGAGAAGTCATATTCCCGAGGCTCGATATACAGAAAGAGCTGGCAGAGCTCGAGGAATTAAGGCAGAAGGCCCTGGCGGAAACCGAAGGCAAGAAATTCGAGCCTGTTAAGGAAGACATAGAATTTGACGACTTTGCTAAAGTCGACCTTCGCTCCGGCGTCATCACCAAAGCTGAGAAGCATCCTAAAGCAGACAAGCTTCTGGTCTTCGAAGTAGACCTTGGATTCGAAAAGAGGACCATAGTCAGCGGCGTTGCAGAGCATTTCAAACCGGAAGAGTGCGTAGGACAGCACGTTATCGCAGTGGTCAACTTAAAGCCAAGGATGCTCAGAGGAGTGGAAAGCAACGGCATGCTCCTCTTCGGAGAGACTCCGGACGGAAAGCTCAAGTTTGCTGAGACCGCAGCGGAAGCCGGAAGCACCATAGGCTAGAACAAAAGAAAAAACAAAAGATATTTAAAGTATATGAAAAGCCTCTTTTAAAAAAAGAGGCTTTTTCCTTAGGATTCGTTAACGATCTTACCGGTCATATGTTCCGGCACCAGGGCGAACATCAGCGTCCCCGGGCCGGACTTTTCTATTTCGTGTTCTATATATTTTTCGTCGTTTGTGAACTTATAGCTCAGTTCTCTTGATATCCTGTATACGGTCTCTCTGTCCTCTATGAATTCCACTTTTCCGAAGACTATGACAGAGCGTATATTGAGAGCCCATTCGCCGAAATCGCTGTAGCCCTGATCGTATACGCAAAAGGACGCTTTGGGGCAGCGTCTCAGTGCGTCTATCTTGTGGCCTTTCTTTCCTCCGTGGAAATATATCTTTCCGTCTTCAGGGCAGTAATAGTGATTTATGGGCATGCCGTAGGGATAGCCGCTGTCTCCTATAACAGACAGTACTCCGCGCAGCTGGGTCCGCAGTATCTCCAGACATTCTTCTTCCGAGAGCTGCTGCTTGGCTCTGACCATCTCTCTGAAAGAGGGCTTTTCTTCCTCTTCGTCGTTTTTCTTTGCATCGAAGTATTCCGATACTTCGGGATTTTCAAAGTAGTCGTTTATCCTCTTTCCGCAATGGGGGCAGTACTCGCCGTAAGATCTGTTGAGGTAGGTATCGCAGTACGGGCAGCGGTAGAAGAGCATGTTGAATACGGCTGCGCCCATCATTATGGCAAACCCTATAAATACCAAAGAAAAAGTGCCCTGCGATGCGGCTCCTATCATCGCTATCAGCGCCCCGAGTATTATAACGGCAAAGGTGATGACCATACAGGTATCCGGTTTTATCTTTTTCATAAGCTTGCCTCCACTTTTTGACAAATCAATCTTATCAAATATACCATTTTTTGAAAAGGCTATTGACAATATCGATAGTCGATATTAATATATCTACAGACAATATCGATAGTCGATATCGGAGGCAGATATGGGAAAGATAAAACACGTATTCAGGCGTTATGCCAACAGCGACTGCGACGCCATGGCTCTTTATCTCGAGCAGATGGCAGCAAAGGGCTGGCACTTCAGAGGCTGGGGCTTTGGAATGGAATTCGAGGAAGGTGAGCCTTTAGAAGTACGCTACGATGTTCAGGTATTCAATAATAACTCTGAGAGCCAAATAAAGCCCGGCGATGATACTTTCGAATATGCAGCATATTGCGAGGCAGCGGGATGGACCCTTGTTGACAGCATGGGAAAGCTGGTGGTCTTCAGGGCACTTGAAAAAAAAGCCGAACCTATCGTGACGAAGGAAGAAAAGTTCAGGAACATAAGGAAAGCATGGTTTGCGAATACATTCGTGATGCTTGGGTCTTTGATCATCATACTTATTTATGGCAGTACCTTTTTGGGGATGCGCTACCCTTCGATGTTTTTCGATCCAGTCCTTGGTACTTTCTATGTTGGCCTCATACTGATGTACGCGGGATATATATTAAGATGGCTTTACGACGGTTTCCAGGTGCTCAGATGCGGGAATGTCCTAAGAAGCGGCGGAACTCCTTTTTACGGATATATGAGCATATTCAATCCGGAAAAGCCCATAGACAGCAATTTCGGACTCATATATCTGCTCACAGCCATAGTATTGTATGCATCTGTGTATTCCGTCATAAACATCCCGAAGATGAAGGGCGGCATAGACGACGTATCCGTGATGATAATGATAGTGGGAATCATGTCGCTTTTCTGG
>JAFRIQ010000062.1 GCA_017432725.1 Bacillota bacterium | reverse complement strand
GTTCAGGCAGCAAACGAAAAGAAGGACGGAGATATACTCTTCGGACTCAACGAGACCCGTTGGGGACAGGTCATAAACGGCACCTATGAGAACCTCAAGCTCGCAGACTGGACACCCTCCTGGGCGGACAAGGTAGGCGATTTCAAGTATGACGGAAAAGCATACGGCCTCGTGATCCAGAATATACTCATGCTCTACAGAACAGATGAGTACGGTACAAACGGTCAGGAACTCCACTTCAAACACTGGTCGGATATCGTAGACTGCGGATACAAGTGGTACAGACAGGGCAAAGTAGGCGGAACGACCAATGCCAACATCAACAACTCCCTGCTCTATGCATACACAGATCCTTCTTCCCCCGCAGGCGGGATCTCCGTTGACGGATGGAAGATGCTCTGGAAATACTGTGCAAACGGTAATTTCACCGGTGACAGCTACGGTTTCGATCCGCTGAACAAGGGCGAGGTACAGGTATCTACATTCTATTCCAGCTCTCTTTACGGAAAACTGGATACGGCTAAAGACAATTCCGAGCATCCGCTCACGAACGAGACATGGAAGCTCGTTGATATCGAAGACGGTACCTACTACATCGCAGAGTACCTGGGCATCCTCGAAAGGGAAGGCCGTACCGAGGCTCAAACAGCTCAGGTAAAGGCATTTGCCGAGTGGTTCGGCAGCGCTGACGTACAGGCTGCATGGGCTGAGATGTTCGACAGCTATCCCTGCAATACCGATGCAGCTGCAAAGGTTTATGCAGAGACACCGGTCATCTACACTATCAAGAATTTCGCTCTCAACAAGGTCGAAGGAACTGACATGAACTACGCAGAATACGTAGGCGCTCACTCCGCAGAGTGGACAAACATCATGACCAACCTTGGATTCTACTGGGCAGACCAGAAGGATGCTCCTGCAGAGCCTAACTGGGACAGCCTCGACTGGGCAACTCTTACACAGAAGAAATAGTCGATTCGTATTGCATTGGCGAGCCATATCTTTGGCTCGCCATTTTTTGAAAGGCCACGCTATGATCACATTAGATAATATCGTCGTAAAATTTGACGACTTCACAGCACTTCACGACATCAATATAAATGTTAAAGAGGGTGAGTTTTTTACATTCCTCGGTCCTTCGGGATGCGGTAAAACCACAACGCTGAGAACCATAACCGGTTTCATAAATCCGGCGTCAGGAAAGGTATATATGAAGGACAAAGACATTACCAATATTCCTATCGAGAAAAGAAATATCGGTATAGTCTTCCAGAGCTATGCTCTTTTCCCGACGATGACCGTATATGACAACATAGCCTTCGGTCTCAAGATAAAGAAACTCAGCAAAGACGAAATAGACAACAAGGTCAGGGATATAGCCAGAAAGGTGGATCTTTCCGACGAACAGCTTGAAAAAGCGGTGTCCCAGCTTTCGGGAGGTCAGCAGCAAAGGGTCGCCATAGCAAGAGCCCTGGTAACAAACCCCAGCGTGATCTGCCTTGACGAGCCTCTGTCGAACCTTGACGCGAAGCTGAGGGTACAGCTCAGGAACGAGCTCAAAAAGATGCAGAAGGACTTCGGTATCACCTCCATATACGTCACTCACGATCAGGAAGAGGCGTTGACGCTATCCGACAGGATCGCGGTCTTCAACAACGGTTATGTGGAGCAGATAGGTACTCCCAATGAGATATATAACCATTCGGCAACCGAATTCGTCTGCAACTTCATAGGTGATATAAACAAGCTCGAGGACGGCATAGTCGAAGCGCTCAACGAACACGGCGCCGGTCTCGACCCCGATATGCACCACTATATCAGGCTCGAAAGACTTCACGTAAACAAGGCTCAGGACGAAGATCATTTCGTATTCGACGCAAGGGTCGTAAGTTCCGAATATTACGGACTGTATATAAAGTATACGGTGGGAGCCTTCGGACAGACGTTGAGGGTCATCGAAAAGAACGACGGAAGGGTCCCCTTCGAAACCGGAGAGACGGTAAAGATAAGCTTCAGTCCTGCCAACATCATGAGCTACAGTTCCAAGGAGGCATAAGATGCTTAAGGAAAAACGTTTTGACAGCATATTCGTATTCCGGGCGCTGATGCTGGTATTCTTTGCCTACCTGTTCCTGGGCTTCATGGTCCTTCCCTGCTGGAACACGCTCACCAGCATATTTACGGTAAAAAACGCCGCGGGGGAGACCGATCCCCTTGCGGTCATCAGGTTCTTCCTCGCAGGCAATATGAAGACCTACGTGTGGAATTCCCTGAGGCTTGCCGTAGTGTTGGTAGTGACCGTAAACCTGGTGGGAATATCCATAGTTCTTCTTACGGAATATTTTGATATAAAAGGCGCCAAGATACTCAGGCTGGGATATATGACCACCATGATCTATTCCGGCGTAGCTCTGGTAACGGGATACATGTTCCTCTACGCAAATGACGGAATACTTACGCCGCTTCTTGTAAACGCATTCCCGTCCCTTTCCAAGAACTGGTTCACCGGCTATAACGCAGTAGTCTTCACCATGACCTTCGCGTGTACCAGTAATCACATGCTGTTCTTAAGGAACGCCATAAGGGGTATAGACTACAATACGGTCGAGGCCGCAAGGAATATGGGAGCCAACCCTTTCAAAGTCCTGATGAAGGTGGTCATGCCCACCCTTATCCCGACTCTTTTCTCACTGACCATAATGACCTTTATAACAGGTCTTTGCGCCATGTCATCTCCTGTGCTCCTGGGTTACGACTCCATCAACCCGGAGATAGTAAGACTTGCCGGAAGTTCGTCAGCCGACGAATCCTTCCCCCAGGCAAGGGCCGCGCTTCTTTCCATAATACTGGCCATATTCACCATAGTCCTTCTTACGGTGCTCACGGCCTATGAGAGAAAAGGGCATTATCTTTCCGTATCAAAGACCAAAGCAAAGCTTCAGAAACAGAAGATCGAGAACCCCGTGGCTAACGTGATAGCGCATATATACGCATACGTTCTGTTCATCATATACATGGTCCCGGTGGTAATGATCATCATATTCAGTTTCCAGACCCACTCGGCCATAAGCCTTAAAAAGATCGATTTTTCGAACTGGACCTTTATCAACTATTTCGGAACGCAGGACAATCAGTATCTGACCGCAAGAGGTGTGTACAAGACCATACCGGGAGCCATTTCCGGTGTCTTTTCCAATGACGCGACTCTCAGCGGAATAAAAATGAGCTTCTTCCTCTCCGCCACGGCTGCGCTTCTTGCCTGCGTGATAGTGGTAATAGCCTGCGAATATATTTCGAAGCATAAGAAGTCGGGAACCGCTCTGGAGTATTCGCTTCTCTTCCCGTGGCTTCTTCCGACCATACTGATCTGCTATTCCTACAGAGTATATTTCAACTCCAGCAGCGTATGGTACGTTGGAAACCAGAACCTGTATTTTGCAGACAACGTAAAGCTCCTTATAATAATGGCGTACGTTGTGACTAAGCTGCCCTTTAGTTTAAGGATGATCAAAGCGGCTTTCTATTCCATAGACAATGAACTTGAAGACGCTGCCAAGAACCTGGGATCGAGCCCCGTAAGGACATTCCTTAAGGTCAAGCTTCCCATCATACTTCCAAGCGTTCTTGCTGTATTTGCTCTTAATTTCAACGCGCTCTTTACGGAGTACGATATGTCTGCGACCTTTGCCAGTTCCTACGGCAGGACCTACGCTATGGTCATCCAGGCCATGACACACGACGAAGGGCTTTACGGCTTCAATATGAATGCTTCCGGAAGGCGCTGCGCCTCCACGGTGTTCATAATGATAGTGTCAGGGATCATATTGTGGCTGGTATACGGAGTAGGCGCAAGAGACCTTTCGGAAAGGCTCGAGGCTAAAAAGAAACGCAAAGAGTTCTTTGTTAAAGTTTTTTCAAAAAAGAATGGAGAACTTAAAGCGGAATGATAAGGAATATATTGTTTGACATGGGCCAGGTCATGATGAAGTTCGATGAGGATTTCTTCATAGCAAGGCTCGGAATAACGGACCCGGAAGATAAAAAGGTCCTTAAAGAAGAGGTCTTCAATTCCGTGGAATGGGTCAGGATGGACCGGGGCACCCTGACTGACGTTGAAGCCTATGACATAATAAAGGAAAGGCTGCCCGAAAGGCTTCGTCCTGCTGCAGAAAAACTGCTGCTTCACTGGTTCGAACCGGTCGTGTCAATAGAAGGCATGGCAGAGTTTGTAAAAGAACTCAAGGACAAGGGATACGGAATATATCTTCTTTCCAACGCCAGCCACAGGCAGAAGGAGTATTGGAGAAACGTTGCAGGAAACGAACTCTTCGACGGGAGCGTGGTATCCTGCGACTACCATATTCAAAAACCCCAGCCGGAGATATACAGTATAATCCTGGAGAAATACGGGCTCAAAGCAGACGAGTGCGCCTTCATAGACGACTTCAAACTGAACTGCGAAGGCGCCTATTGCTGCGGTATGCATCCGGTCATATTCCGGCAGGATATCAGCAGGCTCAGAGAAGACTTAAGGACGCTGGGCGTGGACGTATAGCAATGAATAAGCACTGAATAAAGAAAGAATCCGCAGCAAGTGCTGCGGATTCTTTGCGTCTTTTCTAATCTTTCCGGTGTTCCTTTTTCCAGGCTTTGATCTGCTCGAGGCGCTCTTTGTACCTGGTCTCGTTTCCCTGCTCCGTGGGTCTGTAGTATTCCTTGCCTTCGAGAGCATCGGGAAGGCAGCTCATGGCTGTCACCTTTTCTTCGTAGTCGTGGGCGTATTTGTATCCGTCTCCGTAGCCCAGTTCCTTCATAAGTTTAGTAGGAGCGTTCCTTATCTGTAGGGGTACAGGCTCCGCTAAGGTGTTCTGGGCATCTTCCTTTGCCCGCATATATGCAACGTCCAGAGCGTTGGACTTAGGCGCAAGAGCAAGGTGAACCACCACCTGGGTAAGGTTCACGGAGCATTCAGGCATGCCTATGAAGTGGCAGGCCTGATAAGCGGATACCGCCATATCCAGAGCTCTCGGCTCCGCCAGGCCTACGTCCTCGCTGGCGAAACGGATGAGCCTTCTTGCGATGTAAAGGGGATCTTCCCCCGCTTCCAGCATCCTGGCAAGCCAGTAGACTGCCGCGTCGGGATCGGAGTTCCTCATTGATTTGTGGAGGGCGGATATCAGGTTATAGTGCTCCTCACCGTTCTTGTCGTAGAGAAGGGATTTTTTGGATGTGCACTGTTCCACGGTCTCTTTGGTGACCGTTGTAACGTCTCCTTCCATCTCGCCGTTGAGCACGGCCATCTCCAGTGTGGAGAGGGCTGTCCTTGCGTCCCCATTGGCGAAGACGGCTATCATCCTCAATGTGTCCTCGTCAATATTTATCTTTTCCCCGCCGAAACCTTTGGGGCTTTCTATGGCTCTTTTAAGAAGTACCGTCAGATCGTCTTCCGTGAGTCCTTTAAGAACGAAGACTTTGCATCTTGAAAGAAGAGCGCTGTTGACCTCGAAAGAAGGGTTCTCCGTGGTAGCCCCTATGAGTATTATGCTCCCTTTTTCGACGAAGGGCAGGAAGGCGTCCTGCTGAGCCTTGTTGAAGCGGTGTATCTCGTCTACGAAGACTATGGTCTTGACGCCGAACTTCCTGTTGTCGTCGGCCTGCTGCATCACGTTCTTTATCTCCTTGATGCCGCTGGTCACGGCAGAAAAATTGAGGAATTCCGCTTTGGTCTGCTTGGCGATCACGTGAGCCAGGGTAGTCTTCCCGACGCCGGGAGGGCCCCAGAATATCATGGAGGATACGGCGTCGTTTTCGATGATCCTTCTGAGTATCTTTCCTTTCCCTATGAGATGCTGCTGGCCTACGATCTCGTCGAGGGTATCGGGCCTCATCCTTGCGGGAAGAGGCTGCGCTATGTTTTTTTCGAATATGTTTATCTGTTCGCTGAATGCCATCATATGTCTCCCGGTCAGATGTCTCTTTCCATATATCTTACGGTGTATTTTTCCTGCTCTTCTTCGGCTCCGTTAAATGCGAAACCCTGGGCTTGCCAGAAGCTCTCGGCTTCCTTGTTCTCCTTGACGCATCCCAGGCGCAGTTTGTCATAGCCGAGGCCCGAAAGTGCCGCGCGTATGTCGGCGAAGAGCTGCGAGCCTATGCCCTGGCCCTGCTTTTCCGCATCCACTATGAACCAGCCTATGAAGGCGTCGTCGGCTTCCTTGTAACCTGTGATGAGGTCGAGAAGGGCTATGAGCTTTCCGTCTCCGTCGTAGAATCCTACGAAATGCTTGTCTTCCATGCCGGTACCGTCGGGAAGCTTGGTGATGACTTCCGTCAGGTTCTTCATGGAAGGTTTCTCGTGGATGTATCTGTAATATCTGCGGTTATTCCTGCAGAGCCGGTATACGTCCTGTATATCTTCTTCAGCTATGGTCTTTACTCTGTACTGGGTGGAGAGTATCTGGGAATCGAATTCGTTCCTTTCCCTGTGGCTCGCTTCGTAATCTATGGCCTGTCTGAACTGGGTCTCGTAAAGCTCCTTGTACACTCCGCCCAGGGCGAGGAGCTCATCGTGGGACCCCTGTTCCTTTATGACTCCGTCTTTTACTACCATTATGCTGTCTGCCTTAAGTATCGTAGATAGACGATGGGCTATGACTATGGAGGTCCTTCCCTCCATCATTGCCTCGAGGGCGTCCTGTATGGAACTTTCGGATATGGAATCGAGGGCGGAGGTGGCTTCGTCCAGTATCAGTATGTTTGGGTTTTTAAGTATGACCCTTGCTATGGAAAGCCTCTGCTTTTCTCCGCCTGAAAGCTTCAGACCTCTGTTGCCCACTTGTGTGTTGTATCCGTCGGGCTGCGAGGCAATGAAGTTATGGATGTTGGCTATCTTGCAGGCGTTGATGACTTCCTCTTCCGTGGCGTCGTCCTTTGCATAGAGCAGGTTTTCCATTATGGTACCGTTGAAGAGGTAGGTGTCCTGGGTTACCATGCCTATGTTCTGCCTAAGGTACTCAAGGTCGAAGTCTCTCACGTCCACGCCGTTTATGGTCACGGACCCGTCCCATACGTCGTAGAGCCTGGGTATGAGGTTTACCACCGTGGATTTGCCTGAACCTGATGGCCCGACTATGGCGTACATCTTTCCGCCGGGCACTCTGAAGCTTACGTCGGTGAGTATGGGGTTCCCTTCTTCGTAACCGAAGGATACGTGGTTGTACTCGATGTCTTTGTTCGCTACTTCCGGCTTCTTTCCTTCCTCGGGACTCTTGATGGTGTTTTCTCTGTCGAGGTAATCGAAGATCCTCGTAAAGAGCGCAAGGGATCTTGTGAAGTCCACTCCTATGTTGAGGAGAGACTGAACGGGCATGTACAGCCTGTTTATGAGGGCTACGGTGGCGGTTATGGTGCCTACCGTAAGGGTGGTGTCGAATTTGTTTATGATGAGGTATCCTCCGGCGAAGTAGATGAGCAGGGGGCCTATCTGTGTGAACATGCCCATAATGACTCTGAACCATCTGCCGCTGCCCGATTCCTTCATGGCAAAGTCTGTGACTTCCTTGTTGACTTT
This sequence comes from Bacillota bacterium, assembly GCA_017432725.1. GTDB lineage: Bacteria > Bacillota > Clostridia > Peptostreptococcales > Anaerovoracaceae > RUG13409. Next base: position 14,421 of record JAFRIQ010000062.1, on the reverse strand, counting down.
CCGGAAGTGCTCGAACTCTTTCTTTTCTCTTGTGAATATTTTGACGAGAAGAGAGCCGGAGACCGACAGGGTCTCGTTGATTATCTGGTTCATCTCATCGTGTTTGGCCTGGGATTCGGTGAGGAGGGCGTAGCGCTTCTTTCCTGCGCTTCTTGTCGGTATCACCAGGAGAGGGATCACTACGATGCCCACTATGGCCAGTTTCCAGCTCATGGTGAAGAGAGCCACCAGGGTGGTGACGAGAGTTGCTATATTGCTCACGATGGAGGAGAGCGTTCCGCTTATGACGGAACTGACTCCCGAGATGTCCGTGTTCATTCTGGTGATGATGTCTCCCTGCTTCTCCGTGGTAAAGAAGGAATGGGGCATGTACTCCAGATGGTGGTACATCTCGTTCCTCATGTCATAAATTATGTGCTGTGATATCCAGGCGTTGATATAGCTTTCCAGTATGCCTATGAGCTGGCTCACGGTCATGGCCGCAAGAGCCATGAGAAGGAGCTGGACAAGGAGCCTAAGGTCTTCTCCCACCAGGGCCTGATCCACTATCTTGCCCGTTATGATGGAAGGAAGCAGACCTACGGTGGCTGAGAGTATTATGGTCACGAAGACCATGATGAACTGGAATACGTAGGGTCTCAGATATGACAGTATCCTTTTTATGAGTCCTTTGGTTATTTTAGGGGCGCTGGCCTTTTCTTCATCGGTCAGGAAGCCTCTGGGCCCGAAGCCCGCCATTCCCGGTCCCGGCATGATGCTTACCTCTTGATCTTTCAACTAACTTACCCTTCATTATACCTTTTTCTTTTTCAAAAAAAAAAAAGAGGAGCGCCCTTGCGGACGCTCCCCTTCTGTTCTGGATCTTGTATGTCAACCGTCGGCCTTACATAGGCCCGTTAAACCGGCCAGTCGTCTCTTCTTTTGTAGGTGATCACGAACTGAGGTCTTGCCTGTCCGTAGGTCATCACGTAGTCGTAGGAGACCAGGTCCCAGCCTTCTTTGTATCTCTGTTCTATCCTTGAATCCAGCTGGGCTAAATTCTCTTCGCTTACTCTTCCCGACCACCATTTGGTTCCGAGTTCCAGAATCTCTGTAAAATATCTTCTGTACATGGGAGGCCTCCTTTCTTTTAAGACTTTACCGTCCCTTTTTCTGATATGAATATATATCCTGCAGGGCGGGGAATAAATGCATACGGGGAGGGAATAGCCTTCGCTATTTGCCCGTCCGGATGCAAAATGCGCATAGGTATATGTATGTAAACAAAAAAGGGCCGGGACCCTTCCGGATCCCGGCCGTCTGTTTTTGGCTTAGTTCTCCTGAACTATCTGCCTTGGACGAATCAGCGAGATAAGTCCTATCACCGCGAGAACGGGGAACGCGATACGCAGCAGGCCGCCTAGTATGACTACGGCGAGTATTATGGGCATGAATACAAGCGCTGCGATCAATCTCGCAAATCCCCACGTGGCGCGAAGACCGAAGGCGAAGAGCCTTCCGAAAACGCTGATCATCATTCCTGCGAAGATCAATTCAAGCATTGTTTTCCCCTCCTTTCGCAGTTTGCGGCCGAAGCCCCTTTTTCTCTTCAGCCTATATATATTGTAACCCACCGCCCCGCGGAAAAAATACTTTCAGCGAAGGATTAAAGGCCTCTATTCCCCCTTCTCGGTGCAAAAGGGGCCACCTTGCAGTTGAAATGATAAGAGGATATAATCAATGGCATGGAAAAGATACTGTTCGATTCACATTCGCATATTTCAGACGAAGCCTTTGACGATGACAGAGACGCTCTCATAGAAGAGATAAGGGCCTCGGGGCTTAAGTACTGCATGGACATAGGTTCCTCTCTTAAGACCAGCATGGAATGCGTGGAGTCCGCAAGGAAGTACGATTTCTGCTACGCTGCGGTAGGGGTGCATCCCGCGGAGATAGAAGGTCTTACGGAGAGCGCCCTTTACGGATGCCTGGAATATTTCGTCACTGAGCCCAAAGTGGTAGCCGTGGGGGAGATAGGCCTCGATTACCACTACGATGACGGTCCGTCCAAAGAAGATCAGATATACTGGTTCGAAAAACAGATAAAATGGGCTTTAAACTACAAAGCGCCTATCGCCATCCATTCCAGGGATGCAGACGAGGATACCATGGAGACCCTGAAACGCTGCGGAGCGTTCTCAAAAGAAAGGGCTGCAGCCTTCCCTCCGAAGCCGTCGGGAGCCCCCGACTGCAGGGTGCTTCTTCACTGCTTCTCGGGCTCTGCGGAGCTGGCGAGGCAGTATATAAAGCTCGGGGCTACCGTAAGCCTTGCAGGGCCCGTGACCTTCAAGAACGCCAGGAAGGCCGTGGAGGTTGCACAGGCTGTAGATCTGGAATCGCTCCTCATAGAGACCGATTCTCCGTATATGGCGCCGGTGCCTAAAAGAGGGGAAAGAAACAAGCCTACCTACGTGGAATACGTAGCGAGGAAGATAGCGGAAATAAAGGGAATATCCTACGAAGAGGCTGCTCTTTCTACCATGAAGAACGCATGCCGCTTCTACGGTATAGAGGAAAGATAATGAGAAACTGGCTGGAAGTCGATCTCGGAAGACTGAAACACAATATAGACACGGTAAGGGGAGTGCTCCCGGAAGGATGCGACATCTTCGCGGTGGTCAAAGCGAACGCCTACGGGCACGGAGAGGCTAAGATAAGCAGAGCCCTTTCGGAACTCGGAATAGTCCGTTTCGCCGTAGCGTCTCTTGGAGAAGCCCTGAACATCAGGGAAGAGGGCATAGACGGAGAGATACTGGTCCTTTCCTACGTGGATCCCGAAGACGTGGCAGAAGCCGTGAACAACAATATAACCCTGGCGGCAATATCCTACGAATATGCCGAAGAAGTGGGAAGGATCGCTTCGTCTCTCGGCCTTTCCGTGAAGATGCACATGAAGATCAACACGGGAATGAACAGGGTCGGTTTCGACTGCCGGAGCGACAGAGATCTCAAGAAGATCGCGGAGGCATACGACATAGAGGGGCTGTACTTCACGGGCATATTCTCGCATTTCTCCAGTTCAGACGACCTGTCGGAAGGCGCCGAAGAATATACGGATATGCAGCTTGGGAATTTCGAAAAGGTCCTTTCATATCTTGAAAAGAAAGGGATAGACCCGGGGGTTAGGCACATTAGCAACTCCGGAGCCATCGGAAAGTATTCGTCCGCAAGGTTCGACGCCGTGAGGTGCGGAGCGCTCATGTACGGATACAACACGGCTTTCGATGCTCCTCTTCCGGTAAAACCGGTGGGAACGTGGAAAGCTACGGTATCCTGCGTCAGGACCCTTGAAGAGGGCGATGCGGTGAGCTATTCCAGGCATTACGTGGCAAAGGGCGGCGAAAAGATCGCCACGCTTTGCGTAGGTTATGCCGACGGATACAAAAGAGCGCTTTCCGGAAGAGAAGACGGTCCCAGGGGCTACGTGCTCATCAATGGAACGCGCTGCCCAATAGTCGGCAACATATGCATGGACCAGATGATGGCAGACGTGTCGGGACTTGACGTAAGGCAGGGCGACGAGGCCGTGCTCATGGGCGAAGGATACACAGCCGACGATATAGCTGAGGCGGCGGGGACCTGCATGCACGACGTCATATCCAGCATAGGACCCAGAGTCGAGAGGATATATATCCAGTGAACGCTTTCGAGAAAGTAAAAAAAACCATAGATGAGCACAGCCTCGTAAACAGGGGCGACGTGCTGGTGCTGGGCCTTTCCGGAGGCCCTGATTCCATGTGCCTTCTTCACATACTTAAAAGGCTCGAAGCTGAGAAGGGCTTTTCACTGCGGGCTTTTCACCTCAATCATATGATCAGGGAGGAAGCAGATTCTGACGAAGAATTCGTGAGGAAAAACTGCGAAGAAATGGGCGTTCCTCTCGATGCAGTCAGGGCCGATGTCCCGGAAGTGGCAAAGGAAAGGGGAGAGTCCCTGGAAGCTGCCGGAAGGAACGTCCGGCATGCTCTTCTTAAAGAGATCTGCGAAAGAGAGGAGAAGAAGCTCCCGGACGGATGCTCGGCAAGGGCGGTGCTCGCTCACAACGCGGACGACCAGGCGGAGACCGTTCTTTTAAGGATCATAAGAGGTACCGGCATAAGAGGCCTTGCCGCCATGGAATACATGAGAAAGGACGGCCTCATAAGGCCGCTCCTTGACGTGAGCAGGAAGGAAGTCGAAGAGTACCTGAAAGAAGAGGGTATACCTTTCGTGACAGATGTCACCAATTCCTCCGAGGAATATCTGAGGAACAGGGTGAGGCTTTCGCTGCTGCCTTCCCTTGAGGAGATCAACCCGTCCATCAGGCAGGGCCTGAGGCGCCTTGCAGCCAACGCTGCAATGGATGAAGGTTTCCTTTCTATGTTTGCTGAAAACTGGTACGAAAGTCACGTGAAAAGAGATGCCGGCTCACGGCCGGTGCTTAAGGTCAAGGATCTCAGAGGGCTCGAGGATGCGATCTTTTACAGAGTTGTCAGGCTGGCTTTTGCAGAGACGGGACTTTCATCTGACATAGAAGCGGTGCACGTGAAGGCTCTGGCAAGATCCGTATATGCCAACGTCGGCAACAAGACTGTGGAGTTCCCCGGCGGCTACGCCGCATATATAAATCACGGAGAAGTGGTGTTCAGAAATGCGTCAGCACGTACTGAGGAATAAAGAGAAGATAATCGAAAAGAACGGCCGCTTCCTTGCAGACGATCCTAAAGGCTGCAGGGGTCGCTGGCATTCTCTTTTTGATGATGGATACGCTTCAGCTCCTCTGTACATAGAGATAGGGAGCGGCAAAGGCCAATTCATCTGCAATATGGCAAAGGCTCATCCGGACAGGATATATCTTGCCTGCGAAGGGGCTGTAAACGTATACCCCCGCATACTTCAGAAGGCAGGAGCTTTGGAGCTTCCGAATCTAAAGCTCATAAGGGAATATATTATCGATCCGTCCGAATATTTCGAGAAAGGAGAACTTTCGGGGGTCTACCTCAATTTTTCCGATCCCTGGCCGAAGGACAGGCACGCCCACAGGAGACTGACGCACGTGTCCAAACTCCTGGCGTACAAGGAGATAATGGCTCCCGGCACCGCCCTTGAGTTCAAGACGGACAACGATGCTCTTTTCGATTTTTCCCTTGAACAGGCCGATCTCGCCGGGCTCAGCGTAGCTGCCGTCATAAGAGACCTTCACGCATCGGAACTGGCAGCGGAAAATATACAGACCGAGTACGAAGAGAAATTCGCAGGAGAGGGCAAGAACATCAACTATATGAAGATAATCTTCTGAGTCATCCGGAGACGAAGTCTTCGGCCACGTCTTTCAGCTGCGAAGGATCCAGATCCAGTTTGCTGCAGATCCTTGCAAGCTCCTCCACGGAGCTTCTGTCAGTTGAAATATCTTCAACGGAGGCTATGGTCCTCCCTTTTTTGTGCACTTTATTCCGTAGCTAATGACGGTCTCTTCGCCAAGCGACAGCTCGGTTTCCTGCACTTCGTATCGAATTTCTTTTTTCACTTTTCATGATCCCTTCATATCCCCCGCGATGATTGTATCTACCCGCATTTCGGCGGTCAATATATACGCCCACGCTATTTCGTTGTCGCTTCCGACAACCGGCGGCTGTGGTCCTCTGCGCAGCCATATTTTTTGTTTTATCCACACAAAAAATACACATATTTTTCGTTTAAATATTGTGTTTTTCGTTGTAAAAAGCGAATGCAGTGTGATATAATCTAATGCAAAAATTCAAAAAAGTGAAATAAACACAATTTTATCAGATATTTTGGGAGGTTTTTTGTAATTGGATAACAATAACAGACGTCCAAGCGGTCTTGGAATATTGCTTTCATATGCCGTCATGTTCGGTCTGGTGGTGCTGATAGTCGGTTTCCTTTTCGGAAACGGAGCCACTCAGGAGACAAAGAGCCTCGAATTCTCCGAATTCGTGGATCAGATATCAAACGAGAAAGTGGCTACCCTGAAGATATCCTCATCTTCCAGAAGTTACAGCGGCACTTTGAAAGACGGTACAAAATTCATAGCCTACGCGCCTACGGATTACGACATGGCCATAGTGTCCCAGGAGTACGTCGTTCCTCAGGCAGCCTCAGGCAAGCTTAAGGTCGAGTCGGTGAAACCCAATAACTGGCTCTCGCTCCTTTCCCTCATACCCACGGTCATACTTATAGTGCTGATGGTGATCATGATGAGGAACATGAATGGACAGAACGGCAAGGGCGTAATGTCCTTCGGAAAATCCAGGGCCCGCATGGTCAAGGAAAAAGAGATAACCTTCGAACAGGTAGCCGGTCTCGATGAGGAAAAACAGGAACTGTCCGAGATAGTGGATTTCCTGAAGAATCCCAAGAAATACACCGAGCTCGGAGCCAGGATACCCAAAGGAGTTCTTCTGGTGGGTCCTCCGGGAACAGGTAAGACCCATATATCGAGAGCAGTAGCCGGAGAGGCAGGCGTTCCCTTCTTCTCCATCTCGGGTTCCGACTTCGTAGAGATGTTCGTCGGCGTCGGCGCTTCCAGAGTAAGAGACCTTTTCGAAGATGCCAAACGCAATGCCCCGTGCATAGTCTTCATTGATGAGATAGACGCCGTGGGCCGCAGAAGAGGCGCAGGCATAGGTGGAGGGAACGATGAGAGAGAACAGACTCTCAACCAGCTCCTGGTAGAGATGGACGGTTTCGACATCAACGAAGGGATAATAGTCCTGGCCGCCACCAACAGGCCCGACGTACTGGATCCTGCCATCCTCCGTCCGGGAAGGTTCGACAGACAAGTCACTATTTCCGTTCCGGACGTAAAGGGCAGACAGGCCATATTCGAGCTTTACGCCAAGAACAAACCCCTGGACGAGAACGTGGATCTGTCGGTCCTTGCAAAGAGAACTCCCGGATTCACTCCGGCCGATATAGAGAACATGATGAACGAAGCCGCTCTTCTCACTGCGAGAAGGAACGGTACGATCATACATATGGACGACCTGGAAGAGGCTATCACCAGGGTCATCGCAGGCCCAAAGAAGACCAGCAGAGTTATGTCCGAAAAGGAAAAGAAACTCACTGCCTATCATGAAGCCGGTCACGCAGTCATCCAGAGATGCCTGCCCGGTTCCGATCCGGTGCATCAGGTGACTATAATGCCCAGAGGCTCCGCAGGCGGATTCACCATGACTCTTCCCGAAGAAGACAAATACTACGCCACCAAGGCTGATATGGAAGACGAGATAGTCGATCTCCTCGGAGGAAGGCTCGCTGAAGCCATAGTCATCGGAGATATTTCCACGGGAGCAAGCAACGACCTTGAAAGGGCCACCAAGATAGCTCACGACATGGTCACCAAGTACGGCATGTCGGAAGCCATAGGGCCTGTCAATTACTCAGATGCCGACGAGGTATTCCTTGGAAGAGACTTTACTTCCAAGCAGAACTACTCCGAAGATCTTGCCAGCAAGATAGACAAAGAAGTAAGGCGCATCATGGATGAAGCTTACGCAAGAGGCAAGAAGATCCTCGAGGAACACAGAGCGGAGCTCGACAGGGTGGCAGGCGCCCTCCTGGAGCTCGAGACTCTGGGAGAGGAAGAATTCGAAGACGTCTTTACAGGAAAGCGCACTCCTGCTGAGATTGCCGAAGCCAACGGAATAAAGGCCAAGGTAAGGAAAGAAAAGGAAGACAAGGAAGCCGAAGAGCGCAGGAAGAAAGAAGAGGAAGAAAACAGAAAGCCCACCAGAGACGAGCAGATCGCAGAAGCTTTGAAACAGGGCAAAAGAGTCGCCTTCATAGACAAGAAAGGCAATTTCGAGATACTCAAGGAAATGGCCGACGAGTTCATGAAGGGACCCGATGACGACGAATTCTATGACGATGAATGGGACGGCGATCCCGAAGACAGAGAAGCGGATGCTTCCGAAGAAAACGATGAAAAGGAAAAGGAGGAATAGGACGTGACTGAAAATTTTTCGAACAGTTTTCTCGTTAATACTATTTACTACCTTCTGAATTTTGAGAAGTACGCCAACTTCCAGGATGCAGTCAGACAGGCGGCAATAAACAACAACTTTCAGATAGTGCTGTTCAGCAGCGACTTCAATACTATCTTCTCGGTGGAGACCCGTCACCAGACCAGTATCGAGGATGCTGTTCACGCCCGCATCGAGCAGGGAGTCAACAGCGAAGTAATGGGAGCCAGGGTTGACGTCAACGGCGTCGTGACCTACTGGGGTCCGGTGACCATAGACAACAAGCGCTACTATATGATGCTGGTGGACAACGAGAACACCTACAGCCAGGACGACATAGCAAAACTGGCGGAGATCATACAGCTTGCCATAGGCATGTGGAACTACGTTCCCGAAAGAGACGCTACAGCCGAGCTCATAAGAGCCATCAGAAGGGGCAACAGAAGCCTGGTCAATACTCTTCTCGAGGAACTTGGCATCGCCGAAAGGGAGCTTGAAGGAGTCTTCTATATCCCTGGCATAAAGAAAGCGGACGCTATAAAGCTTTTCACGGATTTCGAGGATAAATACAATCTCAGACTTTTAAAGCTCTTCGAGCAGGATGAAGTCGCAGGGATCATACTCAACAACCCGAGCCAAAAGACCTGCGAGTACGACGAGTGGAACGAGCTCACCAGAGAGCTTTTCCAGATGGGCGTCAGGAACGTCTTCGCCGTTCAGCATGTTACCGGTACAGAGGGTCTTTGCAATGCATTCCATCTCATCAACGAAACTCTGGGATTCGTAAACTACATCTTCCCGAGAAAGAGGCTCTTCAGCAAGTTCGAGCTTTCCTTCGTCGGCAACTGCGTTTCCATCGCCTTTGCAGGCGGAGCAAACAAGAGGAATTATCTCGACCTTGTCAAGGCTTTCAGGAAGAGCCCTGATAAGAAGATGAAAGAACTTGAGGAGACCCTGGGAGTGTTCATGCTCGACGCAGGCCTTTCGACGGCAAGAGCGTCAAGGATTATGGGGGTCCACAGCAACACAATCCAGTACAGGCTCAAGAGGATACGCGAGATCCTCGGAGTCGATATAACGGCGACGACCATAGTTCCCGGACTCATGACGGCTATGGCGATCCTCAGGATAGAAAAAGATGCTCTCAACCACTGAGACTCGGTTCCTGGGCCTAGATCTTAAAAGCAGACTGGTGCTCGCGCCGCTTGCGGGAGTATCCGACGGAGTTTACAGATATCTGTGCCACAGGGAAGGAGCGGCCCTTTCGTATACGGAGATGATATCCGCCAAGGGCCTCTATTACAAAAGTTCCGGCACCGCGGAGCTCTTCAGGATAGAAGAAAGGGAGGGCCCGGTGGCCATCCAGCTCTTCGGCAGCGAACCCGAAATGATCGACTATGCCGTGAGAAAGCTGTCAGACGGTCCCTGCGCCTTTTTCGATCTGAACATGGGATGCCCCGTGCCGAAGGTGGTGAAAAACGGTGAGGGCAGCGCGCTTCTTGCAGATCCGGACCTTGCATCCAGACTGGTGGAAGCGGCGGTCAAAGCTTCGGAAAGACCCGTCACTGTTAAGATGCGTATAGGTTTCGGCGAAGCAAAAGACTACGTATCCTTCGCAAAAAGAATGGAAGATGCAGGCGCATCGGCCATAACGGTCCACGGAAGGACCAGAGAGCAGTACTACAGCGGGAAAGCCGACTGGGACGCCATCAGGAAAGTCAAAGAAGCTCTGAGCATACCCGTGATCGGGAACGGGGACGTAAGGAGCATAGAAGACGCCGACAGGATGATGGAAAAGACCGGCTGCGATCTGGTGATGATAGGCCGCGGATCCATGGGAGACCCATGGGTGTTCAGTGGAGACAAAAATGAACTCTTCGATGCGGGTATCATTGCGGAGCATTTCGATCTGCTCCTTTCTGAAAAGGGCGAGAAAAGAGCGTGCCTCGAGATGAGGAAGTACTATGCATGGTACACGAAAGGCATGAGAGGTGCCGCTGAACTGCGGCAGATGATAAATGCGGCGGACACGCCGGAAGAAATAAAAGAATTGATAAATAAAGCTAAAGAGCTGTATTAAGGAGTATATGAAAATGGCAGAAGAAGTATTACTTACACAGGAAGGATATGACAAACTTGTACAGGAACACGAGTATCTCATTACCGTAAGAAGACCTGAAGTATCCGAGCATCTCAAGGAAGCTAAATCCTACGGAGACCTTTCCGAAAACGCCGAATATGATGCGGCGAAGAACGAGCAGGTCGAAGTTGAGGAACGTATAGCCAAGCTCGAGGCGATGATCAACAATGCTAAGATCGTTTCCGAAGATGAGATCACCGGAGATACTGTCAACCTTGGCCTGACCGTAAAACTCAAGGATCTCACCACTAAGGAGACTTTCACTTACACTATTGTAGGCGTTACTGATGCGGATCCTCTCAACGACAGGATCTCCAACGAAAGCCCTGTCGGAAAGGCCCTAATAGGGAAGAAGAAGGGTGACAAGGTCGAGATCACCATCGAGACCAAGGAAGGAACAGACAATATGATCCTTCATTATCAGGTAATGGGTATCAGCAAGGAGTAAAAATGGCAGAAGAACTTAACATATCCGAACAGTCTCAGATAAGAAGAGACAAGCTGGCTGCACTTCAGGCTGAGGGGAAGGACCCTTATGCCATAACCAAGTTCGGGCAGGACGCATACTCTTCCTGGCTTAAGGAGCATTATGACCATCTGGATCCCGAAGAACACAGCGGTAAGTTCCATAAAGTCGCCGGAAGGCTCATCTCCAAAAGGGTAATGGGCAAGGCGAGTTTTGCTCATATAAGGGATCAGGAAGGCGATATACAGCTTTACGTTACCAGAGACAATCTGGGTGAAGAAGAATATGCATCCTTCAAGAAGATGATCGATATAGGGGATATAGTCGGAGTCTACGGGGAAGTGTTCAAGACCAAGACGGGAGAACTTTCCGTAAGGGTCACGGAGCTTACGCTTCTTTCAAAAGCTTTGAATCCTCTTCCCGAGAAGTTCCACGGCCTCACCGATCAGGAACTCAGATATCGTCAGCGCTACGTGGATCTCATAGTAAATCCCGAAGTGAAAGATACTTTCAAAAAGAGGAGCGCCATACTCGCAGAGATCAGGGCATTCCTGGACGCAAGAGGCTATCTTGAGGTAGAGACGCCCATACTTACTCCTTTCGAGATAGGTGCCAGCGCAAGACCTTTCACTACACACCACAATACGCTTGATATGGACATGGTCCTTCGTATCGAAACGGAACTTTATCTTAAGAGACTCATCGTCGGAGGTATTGACAGAGTTTACGAGATAGGCCGTATCTTCAGGAACGAAGGTATGGATACGAGACATAATCCGGAGTTCACGTCCATAGAGCTATACCAGGCCTATACGGATTTCGAAGGCATGATGGATCTGGTGGAAGATCTCTTCAAGGACCTTGCAGACAAGATCTGCGGGACCAGGGTCATACCTTACGGTGAGCAGACCATAGACTTCAATAAGTGGAGAAGAATGACCATGAAGGAGGCTGTGAAGGAGTATTCCGGAGTGGACTATGACGACTGGAAGACGGACGAAGATGCCATCGAAGCAGCAAAGGCGCACAATGTGGAACTTCCCGAGATAAAGACAAAGGGCAACATTCTTGCGGAGTTCTTCGATGCTTTCGTTGAAGAGCATCTGATCCAGCCCACCTTTATTTATGATTATCCTGTAGACAATTCACCTCTAGCCAAGAGAAAACCGTCCGATCCCGATTTCACTGAGCGTTTTGAGTTTTTCATAAACGCTATGGAATTCGGGAATGCCTTCTCTGAACTCAACAATCCTATAGATCAGCGCGAGAGATTCGAGCGTCAGGTAAAGGAGAGAAAGACTCTTGAACCGGAAGCAAAGTGCCAGGTAGATTACGACTTCGTAAACGCCCTCGAGTACGGTATGCCTCCCACGGGTGGTCTGGGAATTGGTATAGACAGGCTCGTGATGCTCCTTACGAATAACCAGAGCATCAGAGACGTCCTTCTTTTCCCCACTATGAAGGTCTTATAGCCACTTTTTGAAAAATTGGTGTACTGAAAATCATAGTTTTTCAACCTTAGAAAAAATGCAGATTTGAACGAACCATACGACCCTTGAGAATGCTGAATTTTCAAGGGTTTTGCTTTGTGTGAAAGGCTTCAAAAGAGTACACCATTTGGCAGGCGCGGTTTACCGAAAAACCGAGACGTACTTCATTTTGCGTTTTTTGCTCAAATTCGCAAAAGTACACCAAACTTACACCATTTTTGCAGAAATCGCAGAAAATGTGCAAAAAACGCACATTTTTGAATGTAAAACAAACGATTAAAAAGTGATCATAATAATGAAATATAATAAAAGATGTTGGAACTACAGTTTATGAAAAGAGGCATTTCTATTTCATCAAGATCATATTTTGTAATAATCCATTGTATGTTATAGTGTCTATATGGTTGTACTTTTATTGATTGTTATGGGAGGCAAATTACGTGATTTATAGGTATGGAGTAAAGTATTGCCCAAATTGTAAAACACCAATAGACAAATATGGACCAGGAGTGACAACATACTTCTCAGGAAATGGTGATCCAATCATTGGTTGTATGGTTTGCGGAGCACGTTTTGTGGATAAGGATATTAAAGAACTTGGATTACAAGGAAAGAAAACAGTATTCGATAACCAAGAAGAATATGATCGCTCTATTATCCGATTAAAAAATAGAAATTATTTAGACAGACTTGCTGCCAGCGGTTTTGTTGTACCGAAGTATTTGTATCAGGATTGCGAAGAAGACCCAAACAAAGTAATCTCAATGCTTCTTCAAAAACCACGTATTGAGAAACCTCGATGCGATTATCCTCATGATTTAGAACTTGTACGTATGATATGTGAAGCGGGAAAGCAGGTCCTTAATAGAATTAATCGTGAAGATGAGAGCCTCACATCTTATTGGAACAGTTTCTTTGAAGAAGTTTTAAATGAGATGATAAAACACTATCAAAATCTTTCTGATGTAGTTGTTAGGGCAAAAGAAGCGTTTGATAATCAGGAATTAGTTATTGACTCCAGAGCATATATTTCAGATATTGATCAAGAGTATAAACCACTTGGAATTGTATACTTGATATTAAGATATGCCCTTTGGAAGGAACAACCTAAAGATATCGCTGAAGCAAATGCAAGGAATACGACAATTAAAGCTTTAACAGGCGTTGTTACAGATTATGGACATAGTGCTCTTGAGATACTTAAAACACATGAAATAAAAGAAAGAGATCCAGAGCCCTTGGATAATAAAACCTGGAAAGACATTTTTAAAAAGGCATTAAAACTCAGTGGAATTTCCGATGATGTAATCGAAAAAGTTGCTGAAATGTCCAACGAATTTGAAATACAAAGCATGATAACACGTATCGCTGATTTCAATAAGAATTTTGGAGTTCCAAAGGATTCAGATATAATTAGGATTGCAGAGGATGTAACTGGAAAGACAATTATGCAGAATCAAACCTCAGTGTCCTACATTGAAGAACTCCGAGAATTAAAAAACTACTAGATGAAGGTGTAATTACCCAAGAGGAATATGATTTAAAGAAAAAACAAATTCTAGTCATCTAAGGTTATTAAATCAAGTGAAGCGACATTAGCTACTTTTAGGTAGAATGGAATTAGTTTTGCAGAATTGATACTGTATCATTATCAGATTATATTAATACCTGCCGAGTGACTTTCATATATATCTCTTTGTTCTCGGAGTATCCAAAGCCCCCAAACTTTAATGATCTCAAGCACTCGGTTTTTATTTAGCTTTCTAAGTGCAAAAACTCTCGAAGTACTTCGGGGGTTTTTTTAGTGTGACTCTTCCTCTTGGCACATTTCATCATTAAGCCACTTTTAGGTAGACTATGGCTTGAAAAGGGGGCTTAAAGACTATGGGAAAAAGTTTTGCCGAAGTGCATCCGGAGCTTATAGAAGAGTGGTCTGACAGGAATGCGCCTGCAAGGCCATCTGACGTTACATATGGGTCCAGTAAAAAGTATTGGTGGATCTGCAAGTATGGACACGAGTGGCAGGCAAGTCCCAAGACAAGGCATGCCGGTGAAGGGTGCCCGTATTGTTCACACAATCTGATAATGCCTGGGTTCAATGATCTTGCTACCGTTCATCCCGAGATCGCAGAGGAATGGTCTCCGAGGAATCTTCCATGGACTCCGGATCAGGCTCCTGCGGGAGCAAACCGCTTGGCCTGGTGGAGATGCAGCGAAGGGCATGAATGGCAGACCCTTATTGCTACCAGGGTCAAGGGAAGTAAGTGTCCTTACTGCAGCGGATATACTCTTCTTAAAGGCTATAACGATCTTAAAACAAGG
>JAFRIQ010000061.1 GCA_017432725.1 Bacillota bacterium | reverse complement strand
ATACAACAACGATTACAGGGAAGCTTTCGAAAAAGCAGGCCTCAGGATCTCCGGCCTTTCTCCTGACGGAAGACTTGTGGAAACGGTTGAAATAAGCGACATGCCCTTCTTTGTAGGAGTGCAGTACCATCCCGAGTTCAAAAGCAGACCCAATCACGCTCATCCCCTCTTCATGGGTTTCATAGAAGCTGCGATGAATAAAAGAAACGAATAAATAACAGGCACCATTAAAAAACCTGTCAAACCTTGCGATTGCTTGGTTGACGGGTTTGACTTCATTACTCCCACTCTCTGCCGGGGCCGATTTGAAGGGCGTTAAAATGCCGCAAATCGTTGAAAAATGGGTATTTTTATTCGATTAGGACGAAAAACGGTGCTGTTTTTCGTCCTTTTCGCTTGCTTTGGAATAATAATGTGGCTTTTTCGTGACCAGCTGGCTCAGGGTCATTTCCGGCCTTTTAGGTCCGATTTGGCACCCTTGATATCCTGTACGCCCCTGTTTTTTAGTTCGTTGAGCACACCCAGCCAGTATTTAGAACTCTCATTTTCGCCTATCTGCAGGCTGATGACATCCTTCCTACCTTCAATATCAATGCCCAGTATCACATATGCCGCAAGCTTTTTAACGATGTTGTCTTCTCTGACTGAAAAATGCACCGCATCTATGTAGACTATGGGGTAGATCTTATCAAATGGTCTTGATTGCCATTCTTCGATGTCTTTTAGGATCTTATCTGTAACATCCGATTTGAAGCTCTCGCTGCATTCAAATCCATATATGTCTTCAATTTGTTCTGAGATTTGCCTGGTCATCAGTCCTTTGGCATACATACTGATGATCTTATCATCTATGCCGGATATATCTTTCTGGCGATTCTTTACTTTGATAAACAGTTTATGTCAATTTCCCGTTGTGAAGGACTGCTCTCCCCGCTATTACACATCGGCAGAACACGTTTCCCATAATTCGCCGTTATGTGCTTGATATTGCGCATAGCCTTAACTATACTAAAATTGTAGTAGTGTTTTTTTGTGTCAGTCAGAGGAGGAAAAAGTAATGGACAGAAACTCTATTGAGTGGAGAGTCAAACTGTTCAGAGATGCTTTGAGTTTCCAGAAACCCGAGAAAGTACCGAATATCTCGAACTGTTTCACTTGGAAGATACTGGACTCTCAATACTCTCAGAAACAGGCTCTGTATAACTGGAAAGTTATGGAGAAGGTAGTCGTAGGATACCATGAAAGATACCGTTTCGACGCTTATGCCGACTTCGGCACCAGGGACGCCCTTGCCTTCACGGACGCGCTTGGAGGAGGTCTCCATATCTTTGATGAAAAGTCGAATGCCGTATACGCAAAGGATATAGAAGGCGTATTCGATTCAGACGACTACGTGGCTTATGCCAAAGATCCCGTAGGCATAGGAAGAAAAATGTTTGCAAGGAAATATCCGGATATGGATTCGGAGAAGCTTTACAAAGGTATGCGGGAAATGATGAATTACAGCCAGTATACTACCAAGATCACAAAGATCATGAACGAAAAGTACCAGGTACCGACGGTGGGAACCGGATCGCTGCTGCCTTTCGAACTCCTGTTCTGGCTCAAAGGTATCAAGGGAATGGGCGTAGACTTGAGAAGAAAGAACCAGGAGATTGCCGAAGCCTGCAGCATCATGTGGGAAAACGGGAGCAGGCAGGGTTTCGAAGCCATATTCGACGCGGACGGCTCGAAAAAGATAGACGACATGCATACCGCCATGCTGGCTCACTCCATACTCAGCCGCGAACAGTTCGAAAAACTCTATCTCCCCCACATGCTTGAGATAATAGGGATGGCAAAAGATACGGGCAAGATCTGCTCTTTCTACGCCGAATCTGAGATAGACCGCTTTGCTGATATGTTTGCAGATACGCCCAAAGGACACTTCGCTCTATGGCCGGAAAAAGGAGATCTGTTCGCCTTAAGACGCATCCTGCCGAACGTCGCCCTTATAGGTGGAGTGGACTCCGACGTGCTCGGGCAGGGCACTGAGGAAGAGTGCATAAATCACGTCAAAGCCCTCATAGACGGTCTCGGAGAAGGCTATGTCGTAGGACACAGGCTCATGCTTTCATACAAATATGACTGCAAGAGAGAAAACCAGATCGCTCTAAACAGATTCGTTGACAGCTACAGGATCTGACAGGGAGGTGAAACGCTATGCTTAAAATGATACTTGGAATGATCAAATGGCAGAAGACCATGAAGAAAATGAAGAACATGCCGGCATACACTGACGAATGGTGGGACGCTTGCGAAAAAGCTCTTGCCTTCATGGGGCCGGAGACCGCGAAACAGTTTCTCAACGGAGCTGTTACCATGGGAGATCTGTACTGATTTAGAGAGATCACAGACACAAAGAGGGGCGTGCATGTGCACGCCCCTCTATTTTTCCCTTACTCCCACTCTACCATGGCAGTTTGAGGGAATCTCCTCCGGCGGGATGCAGATATCGCGTTGAACTCCTTATCAGCGTAACATATAATATAATTGGTTGAAGTTAGCAAACAGTGATCACGGAGGACAAAACATGATTATCAAAGCGGTAAAATTCAGAAGAAACGGTTTCTACACGCAACCCTTTGCAATGGGCGGAGAAGAAGGTCCCCAGGGATATGACATAAACGTAAGATATCGCGGAAGCCTTCAGAACTACCTGATAGATACAGGTGACGAAGTGATACTCATCGACACGGGATTACCTGCGGGAACTCCAGAGGAAAAACCCGATGAAAACAGCCCCATATATACGGGAAAAGACATCTGCAGCTATATGGAAGCCTTTGCGGCCCTCGGATACAGACCGGAGCAGGTCACAAAGATACTTCTCACACATAAACACGGAGACCATTCTGGTGAGCTCAGATCCTTCCCCTGCGCTAAGATATATGTAGGCGAAGAAGATGCCGGAGCCGACGAACTCAAAGGTCTCGATAACGTCGTGCCTGTAAAATTCACCGACGGCTCCTACTACAACTTCCCGGAAAGCCAGAAGATAGCGGAAGGAATATACTTCATCAAGGCAAAAGGACACACCAATGGCAACAGCCTCATAATAGCCGAAGAAGGCGGCATCTTCTATATGTTCGAGGGAGATATAACCTATGTAGACGAAGCGCTGTATGCAAATAAACTGTCCGTAGTATATGAGGATCTGCCGGCAGCAAGGGAGACCCTTGACAGAGTGATACAGTTCGTAAAGGATCATCCCACCGTTTACTGCGGCACCCATACCCCGCAGGGTTATGAGAACCTGGAAGCAAAGAGGGTAATGGATCTTGAACATCCCGTAGAAACAGTGTTTGAAGAGGTGGATTTTACACAGTTCACGGAAAGCGGCAAATACGTATGCTCCATCTGCGGATACGTATACGACCCTGCAGAGAACGGCGGCGTTGCTTTTGAGGACCTTCCGGACGATTGGAAATGCCCCCGCTGCAAACAGGGAAAAGAAAAATTCAATAAGGCGTAGCTTTCATTAATAACCGTTATCGAAAATAAGGAGCTGCCTCGGTTAAGAGGCAGCTCCGTTAATTCTCAATTGCTAAACTATCTTAATCCTATGTATCTAATCCGGAAATTCAGGATAGCTCCTTAAGATGTTTCTGTTTTACTCAGCTTTCTGATCGCGGCTTTTAAGACTTAATCTTTGGCGTAATATTTTCCTTTATCAAGAAGCCCTTCCTGCCGTGCGACTACAAGAGATCCCACCATATCGCATACAGCATTGTTCGCAGTCCTTAAAAGTCCTGCTATGACCTCTACACCAAGGACCATGGAGACAGCCTCCTCCACAGGAAGACCTATGGTCCTCATGAGAGCCGTAAGGCATATTATCGAAGATCCCATTACGGGAGGAGCTCCGGCCGAAAGCATCAGTATGGTGAAGGTCAGGGTGAAATACACCGAAAGGCTTACAGGAAGTCCGTAAAGCCTAGCGAGGAGCAGTCCGAATACGGACATGTATATTGTAGTCCCGTCCATATTGACAGTTGCGCCCAAGGGGATAGAAAGAGAATATACTTTCCTGTCTATACCCAGGTCCTCGCATACTTTAAGGTGCAGGGGGATGGCGGCGCTGGATGAACCAATTCCCACTACCTGCAGCAGATAGGGCAAATACTTTTTCGTGAATACAAGGGGATTGAGCCTTCCCAAAAGCCACAGCAGCAGGTGATAGAACACGATCATGACTACGACGGTCAGTATGTAAACGCCTATCCCTATAAGTATAGGAAGTCCGATAGCCGTCTTTCCCTCACTGCTGCCGAGGAGCACTTCGCCTATGATACAGAAGATAAGCACCGGCATGAAACCGACTAAGGCGTTGGTCATCTTAAGGAAAACCTCGTTGCCGGCTGAAATGAAATCCTGGAAGGCTTTTGCTTTAGCACCAATGACAGTGACAGCAAGGCCTATAATAACTGCCAGGAAGATGATCTGTATGGTATCGGCCTCGAGAAAGGCCTTGACTATATTTTCAGGTATGATCCCTATTATGGAATCTTTAAAGGACATATCAAAACCCGCCTGCATCGGGCTTATGGCCGACAGCTGCAGGGAGCCGTATTTATACGGTTTTATAAGCTCGACGAGTATGAATCCAAGAGCTGTAGCGCATACGGTAGTAAAGGCGTACAGTCCCATGGTCTTTCCCCCTATGCGGCCAAGCTGCGACGTATCTCCGAAACCGACTATGGCGCTGGCTATGGAGAAGAATACCAGTGGCGGTATCAGCATATTGAGGCAGTTCATGAAAAGAGTCTTGCCCGTGGTCATGATATTGCTGGCTATCCACTGGCAGACCTGCGGAGACGCAAAGAATTTGAACAGAAGCGAAAGCGCTATGCTTAAGAGTCCGGCGCCTACCAGCTTGTAAAGAAGCAGATAACGGGATTTGAATGCGCTGATGGTGATCAGATTGATCCCCTTGGAATTCTTGATCCTTATGTCCTCTGCAAAGGATTTCATAAGGGCAGTCCTCATTGGATCGGCATCGGGATCTGACAGCGGATCGAAATTTTCGCCTCTGGCGCTCAAACGTATTTTGAGATTCCCTCCTATGTAACTTACAGCTACGGTGACCTCATCGCCGGTGGTATGTCCCAGCATGGTCATAAGGGTCTCTTCCGTCATGAGAAGAGCTCTGTTCTCTTCGCTTTTCTTCAGTTTATGTTTAGCGACGTTTTCGCTTACAAAGGAGAGCATCTCCTCTATCTCTGTTTTTTGAAATACTTTTTTCATAAATCACCTTTTTCTCAGCGTTCCGATGAACGTCTGTCTAAGATCATTCTAAATTAATCGTTTCTTTTCGATCCAAATGATTTTGTCTGTGATCTCTCTTCTATGGTTAGAAGATAACCTTTCCATAGGAACCAGGCACCGCATGGGCGTGGGGGTCTTCATTAGCAATCCGACATATGTGAGAAATAAATCAAAATATCGATCCCTCAAATCCTATGGTCTGTCACCCATTTGAGAAGCTCTTCATATTTCATCGTTCCCGCGGCTACAGCAAGGCCGGTTTCTGCGACATCCTCGTTCGTGGCTTCTATCTTAATACCGTTGACTTCAAGAAACGTGAGCATCACATACATTCCGATCCTCTTATTTCCGTCAACAAAAGCATGGTTTGATATGAGCGTATACCCGAGTCTTGCCCCTTTCTCTTCCTTCGACTGATAAAGATCTTTTCCATCGAAGGTTGCGAAAACACCTTCCAGTGCTGATTCCAGAAGGCCTTCATCCCGAATTCCTATGCTGCCGCCTGTTTCCTCTGATATAAGCTGATGAAGCAGCTTGACCTTTTCTTTTGAGAATTTGATCATTTCGCAAGCTCCAGAAATGCGGGTTTGTATTTTTTAAGTATTCGCGCCGCGACAAGATCTATCTTTTCGTCATCCGTCATCTCTATGATGGGATTTTTCTCAAGATCAAGAAGTATATATTTCGGTTTGTTATTCTTAAATATCACAGCCTGACCGTTTTTTTCAGCTATACGTGTCACTTTAGAGAAGTTCTGATTGGCCTCGCTTACGGATACTATTTCGTTCGTATTGATCGTCATTAGTATCACCTCCACTGATATATTAACACTATTTAGGTAATATTCAACCTAATTTTTATACAATACTTCAAGCAAATACAAAAACAGTGGGTACATATGATTTGTATAATACCGATAATAAAAAGATGACAGATAATACAAAGACTACCTGTCATCAGTTAACATCATATGGATGATTTGCTAAATTTCGATCATTCCCACTCTATGGTGGCTACGGGCTTCGGCGAAAGGTCGAAGAGCACTCTGTTTACTCCCTCGACCTCATTTGTGATCCTGTTGACGAGGACCATCATCAGATCCCAGGACATGACCGCAGGGGTCGCACTCGTTGCATCCACGGAGTTTATAGCTCTGACTATTACGGGCCACTCGAAAGTTCTCTTGCCTTCCTTTATACCTGTCGACTTGATATCGGGAACTACGGTGAAATACTGCCATACGTGACCCTCAAGACCGGCTTTTGCAAACTCTTCGCGAAGTATTGCGTCCGATTCTCTGACTGCTTCGAGCCTGTCTCTCGTTATGGCGCCTATGCATCTTACGCCGAGGCCCGGACCCGGGAACGGCTGTCTGTATACCATATTGTCGGGAAGGCCCAGCTCGTGTCCGACCATCCTGACTTCGTCTTTGTAAAGGAACTTGACCGGCTCTACGAGTTCGAAATGCTGCATGTTTTCGGGAAGGCCGCCTACGTTGTGATGGGCTTTGATCCCGTCTTTGCTTTCCAGGATATCGGGATAGATGGTACCTTGGCCAAGGAAAGATACTCCTTCGATCTTCGCGGCTTCTTCTGCGAATACGTCGATGAATATGCTTCCGATTATCTTTCTCTTCGTTTCAGGATCGGATACGCCTGCAAGGGCGTCCAAAAATCTGTCCACAGCGTCTACGTATACGAGGTTCACGTCGAACTGCTCTCCGAACACCTTGCATACCTGCTCCGGTTCGCCTTTTCTGAGAAGTCCGTGGTTTACGTGGACGCAGGTGAGGTTCTTTCCTATTGCTCTTGAAATGAGAGCTGCGCATACGGAGCTGTCTACTCCGCCGGAAAGAGCGAGAAGGACTTTGCCGTCTTTTACCTGTTCTTTGATCTCTCTTACCTGATCGTCGATAAACGATCTTGCCGCTTCCGGAGTCGTGATCCTTGCAAGGGACTCCGGTCTTACATCATTAGCCATATATAGCCTCCAATAAATGAAACCGAGTGCTCCGATATGCTCGAAGCACTCATCTATATAAAGATATTGTTACCTGTTTACCTTGTCCTTGAGGATAACGTCGTGAGCTCCGCCTTCGACGATGGATGTCGCCGATACAAGTGTGAGTTTGGCTTTGCTCTGCATTTCCTTTACGGACAGCGCTCCGCAGTTGCAGAAGGTGCTCTTGACCTTCGCAAGGCTCTTCTTTACGCCGTCGCCAAGAGGACCTGCGTAGGGAACATAGGAGTCGACGCCTTCCTCGAAAGTCAACTTGGAATCTCCGCCCAGATCGTATCTCTGCCAGTTGCGCGCACGGTTGGAACCCTCGCCCCAGTACTCTTTGACGAAGGATCCGTTGACTAGAAGCTTTGCCGTGGGGGATTCGTCGTATCCCGCGAAATATCTTCCCATCATGAGGAAGTCTGCGCCCATGGCCAGTGCCAGCGCCATATGATAATCGTATACGATACCTCCGTCCGAACAGATGGGTACGTATACTCCTGTCTCCTTGAAGTATTCGTCTCTTGCCCTGGCAACGTCGATAACGGCAGTGGCCTGTCCGCGGCCTATGCCCTTCGTTTCTCTTGTGATGCAGATGGAACCTCCGCCGATGCCGATCTTGACGAAATCGGCTCCGCAGTCTGCAAGGAATCTGAAGCCTTCGGAGTCTACTACGTTTCCGGCGCCTACCTTGACCTTATCGCCGTAATGGGCCCTGATCCACTCTATGGTCCTCTTCTGCCATTCCGTATAACCTTCGGAACTGTCTATGCACAATACGTCTGCTCCTGCCTCTACGAGAGCGGGGACTCTCTGTTCATAGTCTCTTGTGTTTATGGCTGCGCCGACAACGAATCTCTTCTCATCGTCGAGGAGTTCCATGGCGTTGGTCTTATGGGAATCGTAATCCTTCCTGAATACGAAATACTTGAAGTTGCCCGCATCGTCGAGTATGGGAAGTACGTTGAGCTTGTGCTCCCAGATATAGTCGTTGGCTTCCGCAAGGCTTATTCCTTCCTTTGCTGTGACAAGCTTTTCTATGGGAGTCATAAACTCGGCAACCTTGGTGCTCGGATCCATTCTGCTTACTCTGTAGTCTCTGCTCGTCACAAGGCCGAGCATCCTGCTGCCAAGGGTACCGTCTTCTGTGACTGCGATGGTGGAGTGTCCTGTTCTTTCCTTTATCTTGAGCAGTTCCTCAAGAGTGTTGTCAGGACGGACGTTCGTATCGGAGCTCACGAAACCGGCCTTGTACGCCTTTACCTTGGCTACCATGGCGGCCTCTGACTCCACTGTCTGCGAACAAAATATAAAAGAAATACCGCCTTCCTTTGCAAGCGCGATTGCCAGTTCATCTCCTGAAACCGACTGCATGCACGCAGAAACAAGCGGTATGTTGAGCTTGATCGATGGTTCCTCACCCTTTTTGTATTTTACCAGGGGCGCAGAAAGGTCTACCTTCTCAGGTATATTATCCGGGCCCGAATAACCGGGAATGAGAAGATACTCGCTGAATGTTCTTGATGGTTCTTCGTAGTATTTTGCCATTTGTGTCTCCTGTAATATTTGCCAGAAATATTTATTGCGGTATTATACCACTCTTAAGAAACAATTGGAAGAAAAGAAACGAATATATATGAAAAGTTTTCTAAGAAAAAAGAGGCCGAAAGCCTCTTTTCATGGTGCGGTTAACAGGAATCGAACCTGCACGGATGTTTCCACAGGAACCTAAATCCTGCGCGTCTGCCAATTCCGCCATAACCGCATATGGATCAGTTGTATGAGGCCTGCATTGCTGCAGGCCTTCTTCATCGGATCCGCAAATTGGGCAGGATCCGCAAGAAAAAGGGCCGCGCTTTTAAAGCGCCGCCCTTTTAATGGTGACCCCACCGAGAATTGAACTCGGGTTACCGCCGTGAAAGGGCGATGTCTTAACCTCTTGACCATGGGGCCATATAGAAAAACCCGCGGCTTCCTACTTTCCCAGGCCGCTTCCAGCCAAGTATCATCGGCGATGAAGAGCTTAACTACTGTGTTCGAGATGGGAACAGGTGTAACCTCTTCGCTATAGTCACGAGATTTTTCTACTTATGAAGTTACAAATACATGTACCTTCAAAACCGAACAATGCGATCAAAGCCTTCGTTACTTTAACCATTGGTCAAGTGTTCGACCTATTAGTATCGGTCAGCTGAATGCATCACTGCACTTACACCTCCGACCTATCAACGTGATAGTCTCTCACGGGT
>JAFRIQ010000060.1 GCA_017432725.1 Bacillota bacterium | reverse complement strand
ACAAAGACAAAGTCATAAAGAGATGCAAGTCTTCTGCTCTCCTTATGCTGCCAGTCATTTCTTTGGTTTCTGACCTTTTCATGCGCAAGAGCGACCTTTCTTCTTTGTTTATTGTAGTTGCTGCTTCCTTTTACCATATGAGAGAGTTTTCGTTGCTCTTTCGCAAGTTTCTTTTCCGCCTCCCTATAGAAGTGAGGCATGGAAGCAATATATCCGTTGCTGTCTACGTAAAAGGAAGGAGAACTGTAATCAAGCCCTATAGACTTTTCTTCATCAAGGGATACTAATACTAAAGTTTCAGACGCTTCATATTCTGTAAGGATGGATACATAGTATTTCCCGCTCGGTTCCCTGCTTACAGTAACGCTCTTGATGATATAGTCTTCCGGTATCTGCCTATGCAGCTTTATCCTTACTTCTCCCACTTTAGGAAGTCTTATCTTCTTTCCCGTTATCCTGATATTACCGTTCACGAGATTCGTGGTATAGCTCTGCCTTGGATTCTTTTTGCTTTTGAATTTGGGAAAACCAATGCTCTTATCTCTGAAGAAGTTCCTGTAGGCTGTTTCTAGCTGGAGCTGTACATTGGCAAGGGCAAGGCTGTCAACTTCTTTTAGGAATTCATACTCCTTCTTGTACTGAGCAGGAGTAGCTTTAAGCATCTTACCGGTTTCTTCATAATATGCTATTTTGTCTTCAAGCATTTTGTTATATGCAAATCTTGCAGCGCCGAAAGTTTTCGAAAATAATTCCTGCTGCAAAGTATTCGGATAGATCCTGAACTTGTATGCTTTGTTCTCTTTCACTTTTGTATCTCTGATCCCAGGAGAATCATATCACAAAAAGAACAAATGTTCAAGAAATATTTTACAGCGACTCTAGATCCATAAAGTGGTCTAAAATGTTTATATCTCCAATCCTAAGATGATGAATAATGTTGTACGCTGACAGGGAAGTGTATACGTATATCAATGTGTTAGGCGCTTCATCCCCTCCCTAATGCGAAGCCTTTGAGGAAGGGGAATTCGCGCTGTTTTTTCGTTAAATGGTCTCCGGAGGCTGCTCTGTCTCGCGGAAAAAAAATATTTCGAAGCAATGGGATGACGCTGTATAATGAACGTAAGGAGGACACTTATATGAAAACCAAAGACCCTTACGTTCCGTCCATAGGAGCCATCATTGCCGCCTTCATAATCTTCTACCCAGTCGGATATCTGTTCCTCTTCATGAGGCTCAACAATAAGGCGCTGAATAAGTACGTCGCAGTAAACGAGAAAAACGAACCTATAAGATCTTATGATCTGGGAACGAGGACTATTACCAAAAGAAATATATTTATAGGCATAGCCATAATCATGGGTATGGCCATTTTCTCGGAGATATACGAAGCTGTGAACTATGGAAGTTATGGCTACGGTCTGGATATAAAATTCCTGGCAACATGTATAATCATTTCCATAGTGTGCCTTACCCTTGCATACAGGTGCAGCGCCCGTCTAAAGAAATACCAGCCGTACATCAATTACCTTGCAGCCTACGGCACGGACCCCATAAGCGATCTTGCAAAATCCATAAGAGTCAGCCACGAACAGGCTGTTAAGGATCTTTCCGATATGATAGGCAGCAAAGTAATAGACGCAAGTATCTCAGACGATGACTTCATAGTTCTTGATTCAAGTCCGAACAAAGAGCCCAGCAGCATGAGATATGCGAAGAAGTTCATAAGATGTCCCTTCTGCGGAGCGCCTAACGCTCTGGATCCCAGCAAAGAGCAAAAATGCGAATACTGCGATTCTCCCATCTCCTAAGGCTTCATATATGGAATAAAAGAAAGACCCTTTACTTAATTTAAGTAAAGGGTTTTATATTTATCTCTTTGTCTGTGTCATTTCCAGAATCCCTTTATGAGATAACCGCTAATAATATCAATAAGGAACAGGCCGAAAGGGATCATCGTTATAAACGCGTATGCCCGCCTGGAAAGGGATCTTGCCATTTTTCCTATGAGCGGAACGAGGGTGTAGATCAGGATAGGAGCGGCAACGGCGAAAACCAGCACCGAACGTATACAGACGAATCCCCCGATGTTTCCCCAGTTCCAGCGTTCCACGTTATAGTCCCAAAGACGCAGCCCTCCGAAAAAACGGTAGAGAGCCCAGCCGACCAGATATTCGAAGCCTCCGCTGACCGCGGCGCAAAGAAATATGACTTTCAGTTTTGACTTTACTACGGGAGCCGTCAAAAAGAGAAGGATGACCATCCCGAAGGCATATATGGGAAGCCACGGACCCATCCCATGTCCTCTCCATGAAAAGTATCCGTCGTTCAGGCGGTAAAAAAGCTCCTCATATATCCAGCCCGAGATCCCTGCGATCACGAAAAGAAAAGCTGCTCCCATGAAAGACTGCTTTGCCGTAAGTCCTTCGTATCTGAACGGATCCCATTTGCTTTGCTTCATTGTTCCATTTCCTCCAAACCGTTGCGATATCAAAACAGTCTCAATTCCAAACGTTTACGCGGAAAAAGGCCTTTACAGGGCTCGCACTGTCCGCCGTCCTTATGAATATATCCTTGGGCACTGCCGACAGACGTTTGCCGTCGCTGCCCATATAGTATTCCGGTACGTATATCATCTCCAGATCGTGGATGCCTGAGAAAGCCCGAATATTCCTTATGTATCTCTCGTACTTTTCCTTTTCTTTCAGAGCGCAGGGAGTCAGATATACGTACTCTTCCCCGCCTTTCATGCTGCAATAGGGCAGCCCGGGAAGAAGCCTCACCTTTACAAGTTCTCCTGACTTTAGGAAGGCGTCTGCGTCCTCGTCGCTTCGCAGAGACGAGATATCGAAGGAAGGCTCGTTTTCATAGTTTCGGATATTTTCGCTGCTGTAAGGATCCTCTATATCGCTTGCGAAACCCCAATTGAGAACGATGCCGTTGCGGACCGTAAAGGATATACCGTGCTCAGGTTCGAATCCGGCCTCTCCGCTTACGGCAAAGACCACGTCGCCTTCTTCTCTTGGCTCTATGATAAACAAGGTATCGGGTCTGAAAGCCCCGATAAGGAAGATATCAGGATCGCTGCCTGCGCCGTACTCTCTTTCCAGGAAGCGCTCAAGCTTCTCGAGCTGGAGCTCCGGAAGGCCGTCCAGCGCTTCAAGGCATCTTTCATCGTAATCTGCCGGAAATCCCGTCTCCTTCCTTCCGCAAAGATGTACCCTGAGGTCGGCTCCGAAGAGTTCCGTATGGACCGTTCTGCCCGTAGCCTCGTTATCGTAGTAAGAAACTTCCGGACCGCTGCCGAATTCTCTTTCCCATTTCGAGTAGCGCTCTTCTATCCTTGTTTCAAGGAAATCGCATACATCCCAGGAGAAATCCTCGCAGTAGTATCTGTCCTCAGGTTCCCCTATGGCTTCGTAATAGTCGAAAATATAGTTGTCGCGGATGCCGAAACGCCCCTGGCTGTCATAGTAGGCGCGGAAGAAAGGAATGACATCTTTCTTCATGTACTCGCTGCCGAAGCAGTAGTCCAACTCGCCCAGCACTTCTGCAGCCGTGACCTTCCTTGCCTTCATGTCTTCGATCAGGCCGTTCCGGCCGAACTCGGCTGTAAAACGTTCATTAAGATGTCCGGATACGGCAAGCCAGTAGAACATATATGAAAAAGGCACTGCCGTATAGCCGTATATAAGATCCTGCTGTTCTTCAGAAAGGTCCCCTACACCGGAAATTCCCCGCAGCCGCATATATTCGGCTGCCGCGGCATCCCACTCCCATTTGCCTTTGTAACTGAAAGAGTACTTTTCTGCCTTTACAGGGCTGTCGTAGGTCCTTACGCGCGGTTTTCTCTTAATGACCGCAAGCGTTATACCCGTAATAACCAGGCCTATGAAAAAGAATATGGAAAAGGCATAGATCCCATCCGAAAAGCTTAGGAAAGCGAAAGGAAAACAGGTAAAGAAAACCGACAGTTTCATAAGAAGCGAATGCCCTACAAGCTTTTCCTTACCAGCCCTGCATCTTGAGATGCAGGACAGGGATATAGCCATAAACAGGACTACCGTGAGCAGGCAGGCGGCAAAGAAGACCATATCTCCTTTCGCCACATTACCGCCTATAGCCGCCAATACAAAGAACCCGATGACCCCTCCTTCCAATACCGCAGAGATCACGAAAAAGGCTTTCTTCATCACCGAATCATATCCTCCTTAAAATGCTTCAAAGCTGTCCGTTTAAATAAAACAGCCGTATGCACTGAATATTTTCTCCCGCACATACGGCTTCTGTCAATATACCGGTAACGCTAAATTTTTCAATATTATCCAAAAGAAGCAGCACCCTGCTGAAGGCCAGCGCTTCACTTCGTATGGAAGCGCTTCCCGAGTTCTCTGAAAAAAGATCTTCCCAGTATTATGAGGGATGCTATGAAGACTGCCGCGGCTATGATACCCGAGACTCCGTAGAACCATTTGCCCGCGCCTTCTCTTCCTATGAAAGACGGAACGGAAAATGAAAGTGTCACTATGCACAGCACTATCATAGGGAGGGTATTGTGCCTCTGATCGGAATAGTCGCTAACGAAAAGCACGAACGAAACTATCATCGACGAAGAACAGATAATCGAAACCACGTCCCATGCGCCTCTCCAGGATGCCGCCTTCTGGATCGCGAAGAGTATGACGCACACCCACGCCGACGTCTTTATCATTATGCTTATGGCGTTTACCTCCACAAGGTCAGGCGATACGATCATGGTCCATACGGTATACAGGGCGGCGGCTACTATGAGGCTCCAGCTGAGATGACCGGACTTAAGGTCCAGAAGGATGCAGCAGACCGCAGCCAAAAAGAAAGGCCACCTGGCAGCCCTTATGATCTCAGCTCTCCTTATTTTTTTCTTAGGAGCCGGCGGGTATATATTCCTAATATTCATAATATCCGCTCCCTTCCGCTTCGATCCTTATGCCGTCCTTTTCAAGAAGCTCGTACATCTTCTCTTCGAAGGTGGGATCCTTTGTGTTCTTCGTGACCGTGAAGGTTGCGATACCTCCAGTAGTCACTAGAGTGCACTCGGCCCTGTTGGAGCTTGCAGTCCCGAGAAGAAAATCCATGCTCTCCACGTGCTCGGCGATCTCTTTGGGAAACGTCACTACGCCGAGATTGGAGATCGTGTTGGAAAAGATCTTGTCTCCCAGGAATCCGTATATGGCTGAAGCCACCGGCTGCTTGATGAAAAGAGGGATATATCTCACCGACGATACCAAAGTTTTCGCCATGGTGAGCATTTTTCTCATGGACTTTTCAGAAGCCCTTTCATCGAGCTGCTTCTTTATTTCGTCTATAAGGGAAGGACCGTCCTCTATCTTTTTCAGAGGGATCCTGACCCAGCAGTAAAGAGAGAAGTTCCTTAATGTATCCGTAGGATAGAACTTCCTCATATTGACGGGGACCTGTATGCTCAGCTCGCCGTCCATACTTTCGGTCGCAGCCTTGCTTGCAAGGAACATGCGCTGCAGCATATATACGGTAATGGTAGCTCCCTTTTGTTTCGCGGCGGCTTTGAGGCTGTCCGCATCCATTTTGAAATGTATGACAGCGGCGGGTTTCACCTTTGACAGTTTCCCGCTCATCTGCGTGGCTGACTTATCCACAAAACCCGACGATTTCGGATCGTTCTTTACTTTGGAAAAGGCATTTTCATATTCCGAAGCACGAGGCTCCGAATCCACGTCGAAGATATCTTCTCCCGTAGGGAAGGACACTCCGAGAAGCTTCAGATATTCGCCGGTCAGAGCCTTAAGGAACTCCACGCCTCCGGTACCGTCCGTGAGCACGTGGAAGAATTCCACGCTTATGCGCTTTCCGTACCAAAGGACCCTGAAAGCAGGAGAGCCGCTCCTCGAAAGCCTGATGGGGCTGCAGGGTACGCCGCTTTCCGCTTCGGCTGCAAAGCGTCTCTTCGCGGTATCAAGATAGTGCCAGAAGAAACCTTTCTTAAGGCTCACAGCAAAGCCCGGGAATCTCTTTATGACGAAGTCGAGAGCCAGCTGAAGAAGCTCCGGCACGACTGCTTCCTTAAGATATACCGAGAGCCTGAAGACCGCCATTTCGCCGTGCTTCATGGACAGCGGGTATATTTTTGCAGAATCCTCTAATGCGTACCAGAGAACAGGAGGCCTTGAATAGAAAGCACCAAGCTTGGACGGTCTTATCCTGCGGAGGGCTTCCCCGAAGGGAACTCCCGCCCGGGCATAGAAAAGCAGGGCGTCTTCGAAATCTTTTCTGAGCCTTCTTTTTCCGCTTTTGGGCAAAGAGCAGCGCAGGTCGAAATCGGAAAAGAACTCTTTCAGAGCTTCCCTTTCTTCTTCCGGCAGTGCCTCCGTATATTCAGTAAATGCGTCTGCTGTTTTCTTTTTCATGATCATTGTCCGTACATTAATACCATACGACAAAAAGTCCGGCGCCGCAACACGAAAGAGTCTGCTCATGCCTTGTAAACGAAACCCCTTATATTATATATTATTATTGTTCCGCCCTATATATACCGGGCGGACAAACTACGGAACGCAAGGTACAGACAAATGAAATTCGATCTTTTTTCAATCGTAGTACTCATCATCGTTGCTCTCGGCGGAAGCTATGCGGTATATATCCAGATCAAAACGAAAAGGACGGGCATCGAAACTGAGGCGACCGTCACTGATGTAAGGACGGAGTGGGAACGTACGGGCGATGACGATTTCCTCTCATATTACTATACTGTCGAATACCTGAACTATGAAGGCAACAAGGTCACGGCCGTCCTCGGCGGACTGACCAGTTCCAGCAAGGACCTGGAGGTCGGAGATCGCATCAGGATCAAATACCTGAAGGATAAACAGGATTATCCCATCATGGTCAAAAGAATATAGCCGACGGTTATCCGGTCAGAGGAGCCACCGATACAATCTGAAGCCGATACCGGATAACGACTCCAAAATCGCAACAAAAAAACCTCTAAGCACGCAGTAGTAAAGGCCTAGAGGTTTTTCTTCACCATTATATGCAAACAGCCGTTATTTGAGATTTCCAGGCTATATCCACTGTGCCATATATAAAGGGAGTGTGATCTTTTTTCCGGAGATTCCAACATTCCCATCTGCCAATTTGTATCCAAAAGCTATCTCATCTTTTTTAAGCAGATTATCTAAAGACCTGGACTTGCTTTTTCCGGACTTCACTTCAACCGGTATCAGCCCGTCTTCTGTCTCCAAAACAAATTCTATTTCAAAAGTGCTCTGTTGATTTTTCGTAAAGCAAAATCTCTTATGACCCGCTTTATACAACATCTCAGCAATGAGGGCTTCGTAACAGCCGCCTTTCGTGTCGGAGGATATGTCGCTCTTATTATTCAAAAGCATAGCCTTCAGTGAATAATCCATCATAGCGGTATACAGACCTACGTCTGTGCAATATATCCTGAAGTCACCGGCATCTATATGGGTGCTTATTGGGGCCCTAAGCGGATCGTTGTTGCATACTTTTAAGGCCAGGTCGGCCTGACAAAGCCATTCCACACTGCTTTTGTACTTTCTCCCACTCGATCCTTTTTCAACCACGCTGTATTGAAATTTATGATTTGTTTTACCGAGCTGAACAGGGATAGAGAGATAACAGTTTTCCGCCTT
>JAFRIQ010000059.1 GCA_017432725.1 Bacillota bacterium | reverse complement strand
TAAACTCGGCGATAAGATGATCCTCTCCGGATTCTATCCTATCATGCTCCTGAAGACAGGAACGAAAGAGCAGTGCGTCGATAAGATGAAAGAACTCATCGATACTCTCGCTCCCGGCGGAAACTGGTACTTCAACTTCGATAAGACAATAATCACGCTCAACAGCATCAAGGTCGAGAACCTCTATGCGGTCATTCAGTATCTCGCAGAGAACGGAAAGTACGACAATGCCGGAGAAAAGGCCTGGAAGCAGAACACGGAAGACACCATTCACAAGTGTCTCGATACGCTCCCGCCGTTCAAGGCAAAGTACTACAAGTCCAGAGAAGAGATCGCAGAAGAATACAAAGACTATATTCTTGAAGACTGCAGAGATATCCTCGTCAACCAGGTATCGGCTATTGAAGACGATATGCTGAAGAACGTTCTCGGTTGCTTCTAAGGAAAAGGATATGAAAACACCAGAAGAATTAAAACAAGAGCGCGGTAAGCTTTTTAACGATTTTTACAACAACATCAATCCTGAGAGAATGCCTGTGACTATGACGATACCTCTGTATCTCGTGGCGCAGCTGTATGGTGTGGACCCGAGGGAATTCCAGTACAACTACGGTATGCTTTCCGATCAGGTTCTTGAGGTAATAGACAGGATCTATTCCGATACCTGCCCCTTCAATCCGATCGGAGTCACTTCAAGACCGCCTATGTACTACAAACTTCTCGGTTCCCAGTCTTTCAAGATGTCCGAATCAGGATTCGTACAGCATCCGGAAGTCGTCGGTATGCTCGATACGGAATACGATGAACTGATCGCAGATCCTATCAAGTGCATCATGGATCACATACTGCCACGTCAGTATGCAAGTCTCGATCTGAAGAACGATCCCTACAAAGCTCTTATAGCTTTCAATATGGCGGATATGTCTTCAGCTCAGGACGGCGCAGCCATGATACCGGCACTCGGAAAAGCAAAGGCAAAGAACGGTTACTATGCAGGTGCTCCTGCAGGAAGCGGCGGATTCACTGCTGCTCCTCTCGATTTCATCGCAGACCAGCTCAGATCCTTCAGCGGAATGAGCGCAGACCTGAGAAGAAAAAGAGACCTGATCAAGGAAGCCTGCGAAAGACTGCTACCGTTTATGTACAAGACCGGAATGCCTGCTAACCCGCATCCGGAAGGCGCAGTCGGAATGCCTCTTCATATGCCTCCGTTCATGAGAACGAAGGACGCGGAAGAGCTCTGGTTCCCGACATTCAAATACATGCTCGAACAGTTCGCAGCACGCGGATCGAGGGCAAGCCTCTTCGTAGAAGCAGACTGGACCAGATTTATCGACTGTCTCTATGATCTTCCGGCAAGCACAGTTCTCAAGTGCGAGAACGGCGATCCCAAGGAATTCAAGGACAGGCTTGGCGACAAGATGATACTGAGCGCAATGTATCCTTTGAGCCTTGTAAAGATGGGTACTGCCCAGGAATGCAAGGATAAGGCGAAGGAACTGCTCGATATCATGATGCCGGGCGGAGGATATATCTTCAATTTCGATAAGGTTCCTCTCACCCTGGGCGACGTCGATATGAACAACTATGCCGAACTGTCCCAGTTCCTGTACGAATACGGACGCTTCGATAATCCCGGTAAGCCTTTCGGTAAGAAACTCAATTCGGAGAACTTCACGAAGGATGAGTCCTTCGACAAGCCTCTTGAGTCCGAGTATCTTGCGAATCTTATGAAGGATGTTGTGGTTCCGACGGACAATCCCCTTGTTCAGAAACGCTACAATACTTATAGTGACAATTTCTCGGTTAAGTTGTTAAAGATGTTCCTTTAAGGACAGGAGGATATACTTATGGCTCCATCCGTAATTAGTTTGATAATATTTGCGGCAGTCATAATCCTATTTATCGCAGACATACTTCCCAGTGCAACAGTCGCTCTGATGGGTCTAACTGCCATGCTGGCATTCGGTTGCTGCTCTGTAACAGAAGCTTTGAGCGGTTTTGCATCGGATACGTTCCTCTTGCTGCTGGGTATGCTGATAGTCGGCGAAGCGCTGTTCTCCAGCGGGGCTGCGGAATTCATAGGCTACTACGCGATAAAACTGTCGAATGACAATGAAAGAAGATACGTTCTCATTTCATGCGTCATCGCTGCACTCATGAGTGCATTCCTCACAAATACAGCTGTAATAGCCATGCTGATGGCAGTCGCGCTTTCAGCCAGCGCAGGATCGAAGAATATGAAGTACCGTAACCTGGTGCTCCCAATGGCAATGGCAGCCATTCTCGGCGGTCACTGCACCTTGGTGGGATCTACTACCCAGCTTACGGTAGACGGTCTTCTCCACGACGCTACGGGTCTCAATATAGGCATGTGGGATCTTCTCAAAGTCTGCGGACCTATCACTGTAGTCACCATACTATATATGGTCTACATTGGTTACCCTCACGGGAAGAAGATCTGGGGAGACAGACCGGACGATCACGCTGAGGCGAAGGCTCTGGACAACGAAAAGGCAAAACTCACGACTAAGGGCAAAATGGCCCTCGGGATCTTCGGAATAGTGATAGTACTCTTCGTTACCAACATCTTCAAAACAGGAGTGGTTGCAATGATAGGAGCTCTCCTCTGCATCATCACAGGCTGTATCAGCCAGAAAGACGCAGTGAAGAGGATAGACTGGAATACGATCCTGTGGCTGTGTTCCTGCCTTGGAATAGGAAAAGCCATCCAGGTGAGCGGAGGCGCAAAGATACTTGCGGGAGGACTTCTCAATCTCTTTGACGGATCCACCAACAAGATGCTCTTCTTCGCAGCTATGGTACTCGTGGCAATGGTAATGAGCGAGTTCATGTCCAACATGGCTTGCCTGCTCATAATCATGCCTCCTACTCTGGAGCTTGCAATGGCAAACGGTATCAACCCGTACACAATAGCTTACGGAATGTGCCTCGGCGCAGCTCTTACGTATGCAACGCCTCTTGCCAACGGCCACGTAGGAATGACCATGTCAGCCGGCTACAAATTCTCGGATTACTTTAGATACGGTATCGGGCCGTCGATCATAGCCTACATCATGATAGTGCTCTTGACCCCGGTATTCTATCCCTTGTAATACAAATACCAACGCTTTAGGAAAACCCCGGATATATCCGGGGTTTTCTTTTGCCCGAAATTGTCTTCCCGATATATAATATACGCATGAAAAAACATGCGATCATCCCCATTTTCATAAGCCACAGGGGCTGTCCTCATCAATGCGTTTTCTGCAACCAGAAAGCCATAACTGCCAGGGACGGCGATGTTTCCGTGGAGGATGCCAGAAATACTATAGAGCAGTGGCTGACGACTCTCGAAGGCAAGGGGATGGAACTTGAGATATCCTTTTTCGGAGGCAGTTTCACAGGTATACCCATAGAGGAGCAGACGGCGTTCCTTAAACTTGCGAAGGAATACAAGGACAGCGGAAGGGTCGATAAGATCCATTGCTCCACAAGGCCTGACTACATATCCGCCGAAATCCTTGATAACCTGAAAAAATACGGTATGGATGTTATAGAACTGGGCGTTCAGTCTTTCGATCAGGATGTGCTGGACAAAAGCAGGAGAGGACACAGCGTAAAGGACGTGGAAGACGCCTGCGCGCTCATCCGCAAGTACGGTTTTACTCTGGGTATACAGCTTATGATAGGACTGCCCGGTGACTCATACGAGTCCTGTATGTATTCTGCACAGAAGGCTATAGAGATGAAGCCCGAGATAGCAAGGCTTTATCCTACGGTGGTCATCGACAGGACTCCTCTCGCGGATATGTATGAGAGGGGAGAATATATCCCTCCTTCGGAGGAAGAGATCGTAAGAAGGACCAAAGACATGTACAAGGCTTTGACCTTGGCCGGGATAAACGTTATCAGGATAGGACTGAAAAGCAATGAGCTCATAAAGGGGGATACCTATCATCCCGCTATAGGTCAGGTCGTGAAAGCATCGGCGGCAAGGGATCTCATCGAAGAAGAGATAGGTTCGCTTATACAAAGCGACCCTGAGCTCCGCTGTATCGAGATCCTGGCCCCTGCGAGCCTTTTTGATTTTGCCGTAGGCCACGGCGCATCCAACAGAAAATACTTTGAAGAAAAGTATCCGTCTCTTCGTTTCAGATTCAGAAAGGATGACGAAATTGAAAGCATTTGTGTCAGAAAAGGCGAGTGAAGAACTTTTTTCTTTCCTTAAGGCGGAAGGATGCGAGATAGTCGAAATATCCGCAAAGGCAGATGTTCATGAGGCGATAGCCTGCCATCCGGACATATATTACTGCATGCTTCCCAAAGGACTGTACGAAGGGGACCCTTCGCTTCTTTCAAAAGATTATCCGGGTGACGTACCGTACAACGCAGCTGCAGTCGGCAGATATTTCATATGCAGCAGATATACGGCTTGGGAACTTAAGGAAGAGGCAGTAAGGCAAGGACTTGTCCCAATCGTTGTTCCACAGGGTTACGTCAAGTGCAACCTTGTTGTTCTGGACGGAAACCACGTGATCACGGAAGACGAGGGGATAGCGAAGGTCCTGGCGGGGATAGACGATATCGAGTGCCTGCTCGTACGGCCGGGAGAGGTAAAGCTGCCGGGATTCAGGAACGGCTTCCTGGGAGGCACCAGCGGAGCCGTGGGAAGGAAAGTCATATTCAACGGAGACCTGGCGGCTCATAGCTGTTTTCCGGAGATCGCACGTTTCTGTTCATCCTGCGGGATGGAGCCCGTCTGGATACCCTCATATCCGCTGACGGATATAGGGAGCATATTCTTCGTGAATTAATATTCGTATATCAGCCGGACGGAGTTAGAAATATTTACTGCCGGAAGTTTTTATGGTATTAATATAAACATGTAAATTTAGTGTAACAGGAGCAGATCATGAGTGATAAAGATTTTGAAGAAAGAAAAACGGAAGCTCCGGTAAGGATACCGGTGCCGCAGCTCAAGCCCATACGCGAGGTGCCCAGATACAAGGATATCAGGGAACTTCTCGACGGCTGCCGCGACCGTTTCGGTGAAGATATAGCATATATAATCAAAACAAAGAAAGCTTCGAAAGGCTCGCCTGCGGAATACCGCAACATAAGTTTCATCCAGCTGAGAAAAGACGTGGATCTTATGGGGGCTGCTCTGATGCGCCTCGGAATGAAGGATAAACGCCTTGCCATAATAGGCAAGAACCGCTATGAGTGGATGGTGGGATATTACGCACAGCTATGCGGTCTTGGGATCACGGTACCTCTCGACAAGGGACTTCCTGTCGACGAGCTTGAGATGTCTCTTGTGAAAGCAAAGGCCGACGCACTTCTTTTCGACAAAGACCATCTGGATCTGGTGGAAAGACTCAAGACCAACGAGAAATGCAAAGACATCCTGTTCATCTGCATGGATGAATGCGAAGGCTTTATGAGCCAGCCTCAGATCATGGCTGAAGAAGAAGCCTTAGGTGAGGAAGCCCTGAAGGATTATAGAGCCCTTCCCGTGGACGGAAACGCTCTTGCGATCATCCTGTTCACGTCAGGCACTTCGGGACTTGCCAAGGCAGTTGAACTTACACAATATAATATAACCCACAACATCTGGTCGGTACTTTCTGTCGAAGACTTAAGACACGGTGATATAAATATGGCGTTCCTTCCTTATCATCATACTTTCGGTTCTACCGGACAGACCATGATGAGCTGCGCAGGTATGACCACGGTGTTCTGCGACGGACTCAAAGCCGTGCAGAAGAACATGGTCGAATACAGAGTCAGCGTGTTCATCTGCGTTCCGCTCCTCATCGAAGCTATGTATAAGAGGATAATCGCCGAGGTGGAAAAGCAGGGCAAGATGAAGAAGTTCAAGTTCGGGCTCAAGCTCTCGAGATTCCTTCTTTTCTTCGGTATCGACGTAAGGAAAAAACTCTTCGGCGAGATAATGGACAAACTTGGCGGGAATTTAAGATATATAGTGAGCGGAGCGTCGCCTCTCGATCCTGAAGTCGCCAGAGGCTTTACAGATCTGGGCGTGACCCTGGTTCAAGGCTACGGTATGACGGAATCCGCTCCGGTGCTCTCAGCCGAGAACGAGAAACACATCAGATTCGGAAGCATAGGTATGGCTATACCTGAAGTGGATCTCATGATAGAGAATCCCAATGAAAACGGCATAGGAGAACTCATAGCCCGCGGCCCCAACGTCATGCGGGGATATTATGAGAACCCCGAAGCCACAGCCGAGATACTCAAAGACGGATGGCTGTACACGGGCGATCTTGCCAGCATGGATAAAGACGGTTACCTTACCATAAGGGGTAGGAGCAAGAACGTAATAGTCCTCAAGAACGGAAAGAATATATATCCCGAAGAAGTTGAGACTCTCATAGGGCGCATACCCTACGTGCTCGAAAACATGGTATTCGGCGAGCCCAGAGAGGTGGGTGGAGACGCCAAGGATCTGGTTCTGTCAGTAAAGCTGGTCTACGATCCGGACGTCATCAAAGAGACCAGAGGCGCTGTGACCCAGGAAGAGATCGAAGCGGCAATAGCGGAGGATATAAGAGACATAAGCGAAAGCCTTCCGAGATACAAACAGATACACAGAAGGTATATAACCACCGAGCCTATGGAAAAGACCACCACAGGCAAGGTAAAAAGATACAAACAGAACATATGAAAAATGCGGGTTTGAAACCCGCATTTTTTTGTTACTTTTCGACGAAAGCATATCTTCCTATGCTGTTTTCCCTGAACACTTCCAGCATCCTGAAGCCGTAATCTCCCAGAGCTTCCAGAAGTGAGTCTCTGTTCATGAGTATTATGACAACGTCCGTGCTGAGCTCGCTGAGGCAGTCATTTAGGGCATCGAGATTGTTTCCGAAATATGAGGGGAAAAGACAGGTCTTTGCGATGTGCTCGTAGGCGGCTTCTTTGCTCCTCATTTTCGTTCCGTCTAAAATGAATATGGTCATCTTTATTCCTCCCCGTAAAGAAGCGTGAACGATTCGTAATGGTCTCCTGTGTAATATACGAGGCCGTCGTTTGAATAGATTATCCTTTTTGCTCCGCGACTCGATCTTCCGTCGGTATCTATGTCGCATTCGTAATACTGGCGCCCGCTTTTCTTGGGAAGAAGGCCTTCGTTGTTCCCGAAACGGTCTCCTCCTATGGCAGCCCCTTTTATGTATTTCTGTACGGAGCCTCCCGACCAGCCGGCTTTTTGTGCTTCCTTCTTGGTAACGTAATTCTCAGGCAGGTGTCCGAAGCTGTGGATATAAAGAGCCACGTGATCTTTGTCGAAGTACCGTCCTGACTCTTCGACAGATATTTCGTCGTTTCCGCCCTGAGAAGGAGTTTCCTGTCCGCCTCCCTGAGGGGTCTCCTGACTCCCGCTTTCCGGATCGCCGTAGAGCAGGGTAAAGGATCTGAAATAGTCCTCGGTGTAATAGATGAGTCCGTCGTTGGAATAGACGAGCCTCTTTTCTCCCCGGTCATCCTTTCCCTTTGTGTCTATATCGCAGGTGTAATATTTTCTTCCTTCCTTTTCGGGGAGCAGTTTCTCTCTGTTTCCGAAAGACTCCCCTCCTATGGCCGCGCCTTCGATATAGGGCTCGACGGAACCGCTGCTCCATCCTGCTTCCTTAGCCTCTTCCTTTGAGACGTAATTGTCAGGAAGATGTCCGTATAAATTGAGATAAGCGGCAACGTCCTCGGCGCTATAATAGGATCCGTCTTCCGATATGTTTGCAGGTCCTGAGGGATCTTCCGGGCTGCCCTGATCTCTTCTCAGATATACGATGAGCCCGAGGACCAGCGCCAGCAGAAGTACGTATATTATGATTTGTTTCCAGTTTCTTTTCATATTCTTTTCTCCGAAAAAGTACATAAATATATTAAACCAAAGGGGAGCCTTTGCACAATGCTTTGGCTGCATTATTCATTGAAAAGGGGACCTCTCTAATGTAGAATTAAACTGTAAACAGTTGATATCACCATTGCTTTTATCGATTCTATGAATAAGATAGCCGTAGCATCAGATTCATTCAAAGGTACGCTTTCCAGCAGAGAGATATGTACAATTGCAAAGCGCGTCATCCCCGAGTATTTCCCGGGATGCAGCGTGTTTGCTTTGCCTGTGGCCGACGGAGGAGAAGGTACCGTGGACAGCTTTCTGCAAATGGGCGCAGAGGCCGTTCCGTGCATGGTAACGGGGCCTCTTTTTGAGCCGGTGGAAGCTGTCTATGCAAGGTCCGGAGAGACTGCGGTCATAGAGATGTCTGCGGCAGCCGGACTGCCCCTGGCAGGCGGAAGAAAAGACCCTGAAAAGACGACTACCTACGGAGTCGGAGAACTGATAAAGCACGCCGTGTTGTCAGGATGCAGAAGGATACTGATAGGACTCGGCGGAAGCGCCACCAACGACGGAGGCTGCGGTATGGCGGCAGCTCTTGGCACGGTGTTCAGAGATCAAGATAGCAGAGAGTTCGTTCCTGTGGGCGGTACTCTCAAGGACATAGCTGCGGTATCCTGCGAAAGGACCGAAAAGTTCCTGAAAGGTATAGAAATCACAGCCATGTGCGACGTAAACAATCCTCTTTACGGGGAAAACGGAGCCGCATATATATACGGACCCCAGAAAGGTGCGGGTAAAAATGCGGTGGAAAGGCTCGATAATGGACTAAGGCATCTTGCGGAAGTTATGATCGGGATCCGCGGTGAGGATATCTCCGGTATCCCCGGCAGCGGAGCGGCAGGCGGCATGGGCGCCGGTTGCATGTGGTTCATAGGGGCAAAGCTCAAACCCGGTACTGACGCAATCCTGGAAGCTTCCGGTTTCGACGAAGCCCTTTCGGGAGCGGATTACGTCATAACCGGCGAAGGCAGGATGGATTCGCAAAGTCTGAATGGCAAACTGCTTTCCGGCGTAGTAAAAAGAGCTCAGGCTAAAAGTATCCCTGTAATAGCCATAGCGGGCTGTATAAAGAAAGGCGACGAAAAGCATTTCGGCGCTTTGAAGAAGATATATCTTACATCACCGGACTATGCTCCGATGGAGGAGCTTAAGAAAAAAGCAAAAAAGAATTACGAAAAAGCGCTTCGCAGTTTCTGCGAGGACGTGAAAGGAGGGAAAGTATGAAGAAGTACATAGCGTGGCTGCTCATTCTCACCATTGCTGCAATGGGCTGCCTCATAGGCGCTAACTATTTCCAGACCGACGGCGGGAAGATCACGCTTCAGGAAGGGAATATCGAAGTGGGCAGCGGAGAAAACGCAGAGCCCATCGGTAATATCCATTACAAGATGTATATACCGGACGGAGTAAGCGCAGAGGACCCCGCGCCTGCGGTGCTGCTGCTCCACGGATATCAGAACGATCATGAGACCTGCGCAGCCTACTGCATAGAACTTGCAAGAAGAGGCATTGTCGCAATGGCCATCGATGAGTACGGTCACGGCTCCACTGACATAGGGCTCATGGAGAGGGGTTACGTGAACCATAAGGTCACGGTCAACTACGGAGAAGATTCCGAAGCAGACGGTACCTATGTGGAGATAGGCGGCGCAAAGAGATACAGACTTATGATGAATTTCTCGAACCTGTCTTTCTTTAATGACCACTATTCGAAAGACAGCGACGGGAACTCTATAAACGATTCTTCCTGCGGAGGCGTTGCTGCATACGCTGCGCTTTCCTCCTTCGATTTTGTCGATCCCTCTAACATGGGGGTCACGGGCCATTCCATGGGGACCTGGTCTTCATGGACCGTGGCGGCTGCTTTCAGCGGCAGTGAGATAGAGCCGAAGTGCACGGTACTCCAGTGCGGAGAGCTTTTCAGAGATTCAGTTTACGATAAGCAAAACATACATTTCAACAACGTGCTTCTGCTTCAGGCAAAGTACGATGAGTTCAGCTATTTCAGAGATTACGAGAATATCGTTTCCGACGAACTGCTTAAATCGCCTCTTAGAACGGAATTCTTAGGAGTGAGCGCAAACGAGGCCCAGTGGAACCGCGTATACGGGAATTATGAGAGGGGAACTGCAAGATGTATCGTTCTTCTCATGACAAACCACAGGCTCACCACACATCACAGCGAGGGTCTTGCCGCCGCTATGAACTGGTTCATCGAAAGCTTCAGACCTACCGCTTCCAAGAACAGCTTAGACAGGATGTATGCCATCGGGGCAGACGACCAGATTTACATGTACAAAGAATGTCTCGTGCTTGCCGCTGCGCTTCTGACAATAGCGGCTGTAGTGCCCCTTGCTTTCATCTTACTTTCCGCCAAGCCCTTCAGCGGTATAGTGCAGGAAGGACCGTCGGAGGAAAGGGTCAAACCTTCCGGAAAGAGATTCATAGGCGCTTTGGTGATGATACTCCTCGGCGGAGCCTCCTATCCCTTCATGACCCAGCTCGGGCACGGATTGCTGCCTTTACCTGAGAACATCTTCAGGATGACCATAGGCAACGGATTCCTGAGCTATTACGGTCTGCTCATAGTGATAATGCTCATCATGACTATGGCCGGGCTCAGAAAGGAAAAGAAACAGGGCTTAAACGACAGATACCTGAATCTCGGGCTCGGAACGGACGGGGCTCCCGACAGATTCGGATGGGGACTGTTCCTTAGATCCTTCGTCCTTGCAGCCCTGCTCATGGCATATATGTACGTGATAGTGCTTTTCGCGGAGAAACTGTTCAGTCTCGATCTTCGCTTCATATGGCCCTTCTTCAAGAGCTTTACCGGCGAGAGATTCGTGCAGTTCTGCGTATATATACTGATATACGTGGCATTCTTCGTTCTCAACAATTCGAGAGCTATGGCAGCTCTCCATACGGAGAAAACTTTCAGCGGCGGCTTCTTTGGCTGCTGGCTGAGACATGCCGTAATAATGACAGGCGGTATCATACTGATCGCCCTTCTCGAATACATCCCGTTCTTTATGGACAAGGGACCCGGAGCCGACCTTCTCTTCGGCTCCACTTTCGGGGGACCGTTCATGAGTCTTCTCATAGTGTTCCTGCCCCAGGTGCTCATCTTCAGCGTTGTGGCCACTGCCCTTTACAGAAAGACCAGGACAGTGTTCCCAGGAGCCATTATCTCGGCTATGATGGCATGCTGGATAGTAACCGGCGGATCGTCCATGCTGTAGAAAGGTGAAAATACAAAAATGAAGAAAAAAGTCAGCCTAAAAAAAAGACTTCGCTACTGGCTGGACGAAAGGATGTCGAAGGGCACGGCCAGCATGGTGAAACTCCTTCTCATCACTGTACTGACGGTCGTGGTCATAGTCACCGCGCTTGTGGTAGCCTTCCATCTTTACGGAGAAGACAGGAGCATCATCGCGGTATTCTGGGACAATCTGCGCTCGGCTATGTCATCGTCATTCCCTGCGTCTAATTCCGGTTCGCTTCTGTACATAGTCCTGTATACCATGCTGGGACTTACGGGTATGATATTTACAGGCATGCTCGTCGGTATCTTTTCCAGCACCATGAGAGGAAAGATCGTGGCCCTTCAGAAGGAGAACCCGGAGGTCATAGAAACGGGGCATTCCGTCATACTGGGTTTCCGCCTTGGCGAATATGCTCTTCTCAGCGAGATGGTAGCCGCGGCCGGAAGCGAGAAACGCACCATTGTAGTGGTGGAAAATATGGACCGGGAAGACATGGAATCCGCCATCAGGAAGAACGTAAAGGTGCCGAAGAACGTCAGGATCACAGTTATAAAAGCAGATCCGACGGCTCCCAACTCTCTGGTTTGCTGCGCCATACCGGACTGTGCTACCCTGGTCATAAACACCAGGGAAAAGG
Source organism: Bacillota bacterium (assembly GCA_017432725.1). GTDB lineage: Bacteria > Bacillota > Clostridia > Peptostreptococcales > Anaerovoracaceae > RUG13409. The sequence goes on along the minus strand of JAFRIQ010000059.1, from coordinate 7,840 downwards.
GCAGGACGGTGAAGACCCTGCTGGCAGTGGAGATACTCCTTATGGATGCAGTCAAAAGGCCTAAGATAGTGGCTTCGGTAGACACCAATATCACCATATTCCCAAAGACCACCCTGAAGGCAAAAGGTATATCCATGCTCCATTCGGGAGACGTAGTCGCAAGGATAATCGCCCATGCCGCCACCCAGACCGGCGTATACGAAGCCTTTATGGACGTTATCGATTTCGACAACAGCGAGTTCTATTTTGAAAAGGCGCCTTCTCTCACAGGGCTTTGTTTCGGAGCCGCTGTCCTTTCCGCCAGAAAAGGCGTAGTCGCGGGTCTTTACAGGAACGGGGAAGTGACCCTCAACCCGCCGGCCGATACCGTTATCGAAGAAGGAGACCTTCTTGTCGTCTTCGAGGAAGATCAGGGAAGTATCAGTTTCAACGAAGCCGCTTCAGTGGAGCTTCCTGCAAAGGAAGAAACAAAGGCTCCGGAGCCAATACCCGAGGTCGTTATATTCGGTATCAACGATTCCGTTCTTACGGTCATCAGGGAACTTCCGAACAATATAGAGAAGATCAAGTTCATAGGTATCAGTCCCAAAGATAAGGACAGCTTCATTCCTGAGGACGAGAAATTCGATTCGGAGATCACGGCTGAATATTACAATACCGATTATGAAGCCCTTCTTACCACCATGGTCAGGAATGCCCGTCACATAATCCTTCTCTCCGACAGGAGAAAGAAAGAAGAAGACGCAGATACCGAGACCATGCTCAGGATAATCAGGCTGAGAGATATAAAGAGGAAATACGACCTGCCTTTCACCATCACGGCGGAGATACGCTGCGAAAACAACAGAAGGCTCATTACTTCCGAAGACAGCGAAGATTTCGTAGTCGCTACGGACCTCTCATCCATGATGCTGGCTCAGATCACTGAAGATCCGAGGAGGGTAGGCATCTTCAACGATATACTGGATGAGGAGGGTTCTGAGATATATCTCAGGAATGCATCCGATTTCGGCCTTGCAGGAACGGAGCTCAGTTCGGAGGAACTTCGGAGAAAGCTGTATGCATGCGGATATATACTTCTCGGACTAAGGACCCGCATTTCTTCTTTCCTGTCAGTCCCGGACGAAAGTATGGTAAGCATAGGGGAAGGCGACAGGTTCATTGTCATAGGAGAGGAATAACGACAGACCAACAAGAAAGGGCAGCCATATGGCTGCCCCTTTTTTTCATATTCCGTAGGGATTCTTTTTTATTGCATCTATCACCTGCTGCCTTACTGCGGGAGGGCTCAGTACTTCCACGTCCTGCAGATACTGGAGCGCCCAGTATACGAGGCCTTCGGTGGCGGTCAGCACGCTGGCGTCGAAGCTTTCGTCGTCATTCTTCTTTATAGTGATATCGCTGCCAAATTCCTCTATGACGTAGCGGAGAACGTTTTTCCGGCATCTCAGGCTCACCCTCTGCTGTTTGCCTGAATGGGCGTATACGACCTTTTTTACGGAATCTAAGTCCGCATTCCTCTTTGATATTTCGAGCCCTTCGTCCAGGATCTTTATATTCTTCATCATGTCGATGCGGTAGAAACTGGGATCCGTATGTCCCTGGGAGATCAGCACCAGATAATAGTGGTTCCCTTCGCAGAGCATGGCGTAGGGGTTGACCGTATATGGTTTTTCTCTTCTTGGTTTCAGCTTTTTGTCGTAATCATAGTCGAGATAGGTGAAGGACACCTGCTTCTTAAGGTTTATGGCTTCCTCCAGTATCTCTATATTGAGGAACACTTCCGGGTTCGGAGACTTCTTGTCAGGCGTGATTATGTTGGTATAGTTGTAATTCTTTCTTTCGTAGGCGGAAAGAAAAGTTCTCAGCTTTTCCAGGAGCTCCTCCGTCTGCTTCTGGGATATGTATTCGCAGGAATATACGGCGTCGATGAGGAGTTTTATCTCCGCCGAGCTGAAATCCTTGGAAAGCAGAAGGTATCCTTTGCCGTTATCGGAGTAGCCTTCGATCTCGTAGCCCAGCTCCGTAAGGGCGTCGACGCAGCCGTAGACCGTTCTTCTGTCCACCTTCCTGTCATAAAGCAGCTTCATCTTTTCTATGATCCCGGCAGTGGTGATGACGTGCTCGGGGTCCGTGTATTCCTTCAGTATATTCAGTATGCAGAGCATATTGCTTTTGTCTGTCGTAAGAGCCATTTTAAAGCCTCCTTCCTTTCCTCCCATTATATACCCTGTTCAAAAAAATGTACAAGTATCCGTATTAAACTGTAAGCGTAGACAGGGGGAGGTGCTTATCATGAAACACTATCATATAGCCAACAGAATGAGATTCGTATGCTTCGTTGCGATGGTTCTGCTTGCAGTAAGTTTTGTCATAATGGGGATCATAAATACCAGCAGCGCTAAGGAAAAAAGGGATATGAGATATACTGAAGTCACCGTCAGAGAAGGGGATACTCTGTGGGAACTTGCGCTTGATCACGGGAATCCGGAAAAGGACGTACGCGAGGTGGTATACGATATCTGCCTTGCAAACAATATCAAGGCCGGAGACATAAGACCTGGGCAGATACTTATGATCCCGGAGGAGTAAGGGGCAATCTTAACGCCCGAGATTGATTATGACCTGTTTTCGTCATATAATATGATGTTAACAGGTTTTTTTGTTTTCCGTCACAGGGGCGGAAAGAGACCTGACGGAGCATGTAATGAACAATAAAGCTATAGCGGTAGTGGATTCCGGTGTCGGCGGGCTCGTATGCCTCAAGGCCATCAGGAAAGCCCTGCCGGGAGAAGATATAATATATTTCGGCGATACGGCCAATATGCCTTACGGCACAAAGAGCCAGGAGGAAGTGTGCGCCCTTGCGGATAAGTTCACTTCTTTCCTGTACGCCCACGGCATCAAAATGATCATACTGGCCTGCGGGACCCTGAGTTCCACCGCCATTCCTTTCTTTTACAAGAATTACCCCGAACTCCTTGTCCAGGGCGTCATAGACCCCGTAGTTTCAGCGGCTGCCAGGCAATGCGACGAAGACAGCAACGTGGGAGTCATCGCGACCCCGAGATCCATAGAAAGCGACGCTTACGCCCAGTCCTTCGAAAGGCTTAGGAAACATCTCAACGTCTTTTACAGGGGCTGCCCGGAGCTGTCGGTGTACATAGAAAAAGGTATAACCGAAGGTCCGGAAATGGAAGAGCTTCTTCACGGCTACCTGGATGAGATGGTATATGAGGACAAGATAGAAAGCCTCGTTCTGGGCTGTACACATTATCCGCTTGTCAGCGGCTGCATAAATAAGCTGTATCCACAGCTTAAACTCATAGAGCCGTCGGAGGCTCTTGCGAAAAACGCAAAGGTCCTTCTTACGGTCCACGGTATGGATTCGGGTAAAGACGACGGAGGAACGCTGTGCATTTATGCCAGCAAAAAGACCGACGGATTCATCAAAATGGCGGACTCCCTGGGCTTTGGGGACGCTCTCTTCGAGGAGGTGACGCTCTGATGAACAGAGACGAGCTTTTTGAACTCCTTGAGATGGATACTCCGGAAGATTTCGAATATTTTGAACAGTTCGCGGAACTTCTCGAGTGCGAGGATGAGATAGAATACGACGATTTCTACGAGGTCCTGTCATATATAGACAGCGGGGATCTTGCCGAGATAAACGAGAACTATTTCACTGAGATGGAAAAATCCTTCCCGGAAGACTGCGACGATTTCTATGAAGTGATGCAGCCTACTTGGGACAACCTGCGCATGCTGGCTAAAGAGTCCGCAGACGAGACCTACAGAAGGGAATATGTCAACCAGCTGTACAAGTTCAGGGAGATGTATACGGATCCCGAAGGGGCTTCTGTAGACGGAACGCCGTGCTCGGTGATGGAGGCAATGGCCGAAAACAGAGCTTCTAAGCTCGATAAGACGGGACATATATTTGATTTTGAAAACAGCCTGGGCTTTGTGCCCGACTATATAAGCATGAGACTTGGAGGATTTGAGGAAGATGAAGACGATAGTGACGATACCCTGTAAGACCATAAGAGCAATGGCGAGGGAAATGCTCAGGGGCAAGTACTGGAACTGCGTGCTTGTGGTCCTTGCGTGCCACCTTATAGCTGAAGCGCCCGCCAGGATAGCTTCCGCTCTTACGGACAATGAATACATACTGACCATGGTCGAGCTTGCAGCCTTCGTGGTCGAAGTATCGCTGACGTTATGCTCGACCAGGTATTACCTTATGACGTTCAGAGGACAGGATAACAGCCTGGATACGTTCACGGCGCCTCTCAGACTTACCTGGAAAGCGGTCCTGATGGAGATCATTTCCTACATACAGATCTTCCTCTGGTCTCTTCTGTTCATTATCCCGGGCATCATCTGCGCCATAAAGCACGCCCAGAATTTCAATGCCATGATAGATAATCCGGAGTTCTCTTCCATGGAGTGCATACACAGAAGCCACGAGATCATGGAAGGTAACGTATGGAAGTTCATAAAACTCGACCTCTCGTTCATAGGATGGATGTTCCTGGCTTCGCTCCCCGGTGCTGTATATCAGTACATGTACGGACCAAAGATCGATTACATCTATTTTTCCGACAACTACGATTTCGAACAGCTTATGTCCATATTCAGGCACTACAGTTCCGAGCTTGCGGAATTCAATGAGATGCTCATACCCACGCTTCTGGGTCTGCTGACTATTTTCGTTACGGCATACATTTCCGTGACCCATGCCGCTTTCTACGACCTTGCAGCCGGCAACCTCGTAGTGCAGGACGGCGAAGCTTCGGAAGAGATCACAGCATATTGACAGATAAGATGCAGTACACGGCGCTAGTCTCCGATTCGAGAAAAGTCATCCCCGGATGTCTTTTCTTCTGTAAGGGGAAACAGTTCAAAAAAGAATATCTCGTATCGGCCATGGAAAAGGGAGCCGCAGCCTACGTATCCGAAACGGATCTTGGGGTGGATCTTCCTTGTATTCTTGTTCCCGATATACGAAGAGCTATGGCGGAGTATTCGAAAGACTTTTTCGGAGATCCTTCGGCGTCTCTTTGCCTTGCAGGGCTCACGGGTACCAAGGGCAAGTCGACTGCGCTGTATTTTCTCAAAAGCATAATGGAACGGTCTTCTCTTTGCGGGGAAGGCCGCTTCGGATATCTGTCGTCTATAGACGATTACGACGGCACTAAGACCGTCGAAAGCCATCTGACTACCCCCGAAGCCATAGAGCTCAACGAAATGCTGGCAAATATGGTGAAGAGCGGCATAGTCTACGCCGGTATGGAAGTATCGTCACAGGCTCTCAAATACGACAGAAGCTACGGACTTAGGTTCAGGGCAGGGTGCTTCACCAATTTCTCGGAGGATCACATCGGCCCCGACGAGCACAGCGATATAGAGGACTACTTTTCTTCGAAACTGAAGCTCATAAGCCAGTGCGAAAGCTTCATCGTAAACCTGAATTCAGACAGGGCGGAAGACGTCCTGGACGCCTGCATCAGAGAAAAGAATGAGGGAAAGCTCAGGAAGATCATTTGCTTCCGCGTATCCTATCCTTTCGAAAACGATCTGAACGAAGATCTCATCGGAAAAGCAAAGGCCGCCGCGGACGGATTCTATGAAGCCGAACATATACGAAAGGACGGGGGACTGACGACCTTCGACGTTTCCGGAATAGGAGAAGTCAGCATCACTATGCCCGGTCTTTTCAACGTGGAGAACGCGCTTACGGCAGCCATATTCGCCGCAGAGTTCGGCGCGGGGACCGAAGAAATAAAGGACGGTCTTCTGAACGCCAGAGCGGCCGGCAGGATGGAAGTCTACAGAAACGAAAGCAAAGACATGGTGGCGATAGTGGATTTTGCGCATAACGAATTCGCTTTCGACAATATATTCAGTTCAGTAAAACAGGAATACCCGGGCTACAGGATCGTCGCGGTGTTTGGCTGCCCCGGGAACAAGGCGCCGGAGCGCCGTATAGGTATGCCAAGATCCGCGGCTAAATATGCCGATTACGTATACGTAACGGAGGACGATCCCTTCAGGGAAGACCCTGAGGATATTTGCAGAGAAGTATACGGCAATCTTCTTTCTTTCGGCGGAAAGGGAGAGATAGTCGTAAACAGGGAAGAGGCCATAAAAAAAGCCATAGAAAACGCCGGAGAAAAAAGCGTGATCCTTTGCCTTGCAAAAGGAAGGGATACCTTCATGCACAGGCAGGAATTCGATCCCTATGTTTCCGACCCCGTCTTGGTGTCAGCCGTTCTTGAGAGAATAAAGTGATGATCAACAGAAAACTGCTCGAGATAGACAAAGAGAATTCCTTTAACAGGTCTTCGAAACTCATAAAAGAATACAGAGCATCCCACCCGGATTCAGATATCATTTCGCTGGGCATAGGGGATGTTTCTTTTCCTGTACCAGGTCCCGTTGCGGAAGCGATGAAAAAAGCCTGCGGCGACCTGAGCTTTATGGATACTTTCCAGGGTTACGGCGCTTACTGGGGAATAGAGTCGCTGAGAAAGGCCATATCGGTAAACGATTACAGGGGCCTCGGTATTTCCGCTGAGGAGATCTACGTGGGAGACGGTACCAAAAGCGACTGTACGTCCATACTCGAGCTTTTCGATCCGGATGCCAGGATACTTGTTTCAGATCCCTGCTATCCAGTTTACAGGAACGGGGCGATGGCTCTGGGAAGGGACGTAAGCGTAAGGAAGTGCGGACCTTCTTTCAAGCTCGAGGTACCTAAAGAACATTTCGACGTCATATATATCTGTTCTCCCTGCAATCCCGTGGGGAACGCATATACCGGAGAAGAACTTTCATCCTGGATAGAATATGCTAACAGGAACGGAGCGTATATAGTCTATGACAACGTATACAAGGACTTCAGGGAAAGCTCTGACGTTCCCGGCAGCATATATGAGCTCGAGGGGAGCAGGACCTGCTGCATAGAGATGAGGTCCTATTCCAAAAGCGCGTCATTCTCCGGGACCAGGTGCTCGTATTTCGTTCTTCCCAAGGAATTCGGAGAAGAGATACATTCCCTCTGGAGGGAAAGGACCATAAACCGTTTCAACGGAGCGTCATACGTTGCGCAGAAAGGGGCGGAGGCAACCTATCTTCCCGAATCGCAGGAGATCATAAGGTCTCATATCGAAGTATACAAAGGGAACGCGGCGCTTCTTAAAGAATGCTTTTCTTCTGCCGGATTCAGCGTAACTGGCGGAACAGACGCCCCGTACTTTTGGGTAAATACTCCTTCCGGAATGGATTCCTGGGAAGCCTTCGGTTTTTTCCTGAATGAAATGGAGATAGTCATAGTGCCCGGCTCCATATTCGGATCCGAAGGAAAGCGGTATATGAGGATAAGCGCTCTCGGAAGCAGGGAAGACTGCATCAGGGCCTGCGGCAGGATAAAGAAGTATTGTCAACAACCCACCGCTTAAACCCGTAAAGGGTTTTGAAGCGGGGGCTTAGATAAGCCCATTGTTGACTACCCTAAGCCTTGAAACAAAGGCTACGTTATCCGGGTGATCACACCGGCGGACGTTCGTCCTAATCCGCCGCTCTGTGGTCCGTCATTAAACAGTCCTTAATTGGGAAGGGACAGTGTGGCGGGCGTAGTAACACCGGATAACATTGGGGAAGGACACCAAACGGCAAGATACGCGCCGGCTTAAAGCAAAAAGCGTATCAGGGGTAAAAAGAAGGGGATAATAGGGATGTTTGTGTACGTACAAAACAAGTACGGACAGCCACTTATGCCAACAAAGCGCTGTGGCAAAGTCAGGAGACTGTTAAGCATGGGCAAGGCAAAAGTGGT
>JAFRIQ010000058.1 GCA_017432725.1 Bacillota bacterium | reverse complement strand
GGCAAGAGGACTTCATCTTGCCAAGGCGACGAATGACAACGCATTCGGAAGTTTCAGAACATATCTTGCATACAAGCTGAAGGAAAGAGGAGGAAAGCTTATCACGATAGACAAGTGGTATCCATCCTCCAAGACCTGCAGGCACTGCGGATATATAAAGAACGACCTGAGGCTTTCTGACAGAGTGTGGGTATGTCCTGAATGCGGATGCATAATAGACAGAGACGTGAATGCTGCAATAAACATAAAAAACGAAGGCCTCAGGATGATATCCTGAAAGCCTTACAAATCATCAGAACCGCGGGGCGCGCGGGGATAGCCTGTTATATCTGAGAGGGTTGCCTCTCTTGAGCAGGAAGCCCCGGCCTCTATAGGCCGGGTGAGCATGTCACCATAGAAAACCGCCTCGCGGTAGTGCGAAGCGGTTTTGCAGATGTATTTTCACATATTCAGTTCTTTTCGCAGTCTTTCCACGGGCAGTCCCATGATATTGTCGAAATCGCCTTCTATGCGGGACACCATCTCGTCGCCTATGAGCTGTATGCCGTAGGCGCCTGCCTTATCGTAGGGCTCCTCGGTATCGCAGTAGGCCTGTATCTTTCTTTCCTGCTCCTCATCGAGGGGATTGAAGTATACGGCTGAAGTCTCAGCAAAACTGCGCAGCACTCCTTTTTCTATGATGCTGACCCCCGTGAGCACGTACTGTTTCTCTTTGGAAAGCTTTCTGAGCATCCGAACAGCGTCGTCCCTGTCTTTGGGCTTTCCCATTATCTCGTCGCTGACAGCCACTGCAGTATCGGCACCTATGACTATGGAGTCTTCGGGACAGCCCAGCATCTCATATACGGCTGAAGCCTTGGCTTTCGAAAGCTGAAGGACCATCGCCTCCGCTACTTCGTACATGGGCTTTCCCTTAAGCTCCTCCTCTATACCTTCTTCGATGGCTCTTTCGTCTACGGGCGCCGTTATAGGCTCGAATTCGTCATATATCCTTTTGAGCAGCTCTTTTCTCCTGGGAGATCCGCTGGCAAGTATCACTCTCATAATATCAGAACTCTATGTCGGTCTTTTCCCATGTGAAGTCCTTATCTTCTCTTCCGAAGTGACCGTAGGCTGCGGTCTTCTGATAGATTGGCCTTCTCAGGTCAAGTCTCTCGATTATGGCCTTGGGTCTGAAATCGAATTTTTCGGAGATCAGCTGGGCCAGTTTTTCATCGGAGATCTTGCCCGTTCCTTCCGTATTTATCATGATGGATACGGGATCGGCGACGCCGATGGCGTATGCAAGCTGTATGAGGCATCTGTCGGCAAGACCTGCAGCAACTATATTCTTAGCGGCATATCTTGCGGCATAGGCTGCGGATCTGTCTACCTTCGTCGGATCCTTTCCGGAGAACGCTCCGCCGCCGTGGGGAGCAACGCCGCCGTAGGTGTCGACTATGATCTTTCTTCCGGTAAGTCCCGTATCGCCCATGGGCCCGCCGATGACGAAACGTCCTGTGGGGTTCACAAGATACTTGGTTTCGCTGTCAAGAAGTTCCTCGGGAAGCACCGGGGATATGACGTGCTTTATGAGGTCTTCTTTTATCTGCTGCTGGCTAACGTCAGGGTCATGCTGGGCTGAAATGAGCACAGTGTCTATCCTCATAGGTTTTCCGTTTTCATCAAACTCAACGGTCACCTGGGTCTTTCCGTCGGGACGCAGATACTTAAGAGTACCGTCTTTTCTCACCTGGGCCAGCCTGTATGCCAGCTTATGAGCGGAAGAAATAGTAAGAGGCATGAGTTCCTTCGTTTCATTGCAGGCGAATCCGAACATTATGCCCTGGTCTCCCGCGCCGTCCACGTCCACCCCCATTGCTATGTCGGGAGACTGGGCGTCTATAGAGCTTAAGAGCCCACAGGACGCGTCGAAACCGTATTCAGGCTTCGTATATCCTATATCCGTTATCACCTTTCTGGCTATGGCCTGGAAATCAAGATAACCGCTCGTGGTTATCTCTCCCATAATGAAGCACTGGCCCGTTGTGACGAAGGTCTCAGCAGCCACCCTGCTGTAGGGGTCCTGGCGAAGAGCCTCGTCCAGTATCGCGTCAGATATCTGATCGCAGATCTTGTCGGGATGTCCTTCCGTAACCGATTCAGATGTAAAAAGTCTTTTCATTGATTATCCTTTCTGCCTTTATTAAGGCAACTTGAGGAACAAAAAACCTCGTTCTTTCGGACGAGGTGTATTTCTGTATTCTCCTCATCTCTCAGATCGCTCTGCAGGATTTAGCACCTTGGCCTAAAAACCAGGTTGCCGGACTTCACAGGGCCTGTCCCTCCGTCACTCTTGATGAGCAATATTAAATTCCAGGGCAAGTATATCACATAAAAAGCAGTTGTCAACAACTAACTCTCCATATGCTGCCCGCAGTTTCACAGGAAAGTGAATCCGCTCAGATCCAGCTTCATTATCAGCTCGTTGACCCTGGCCGATTCTTCATGTATGACGTCGATATCCCTTCCGAATATGCGTCCGATGATATTGCAGATGATCCATGAGGTCCTTCTCAGATCGCTTTTAGACGGCCTTCCGCCCGTCTTCTTTATGAGGTCCAGAACAAGGCTTGTATACACCGCGTCGTTAGCGACCATTGTAGTCCTCATCTGCTCTTTGGAGAGTTCCCTGGACGCCCCTTTGTTGTATTCGGGGGTGAAACGCCTTGCGAAAGACGCACTGTGATCGACGAAGAAACCCTTTTCGAATACTTCTCTGACAAATCTGCAGCGCTCTTCGTCTGCAAGCTCCGTCAGCATGCAGATATACAGGGCAAGAGAATACCTGAAGAAAGTGCTCTCATTTCCGTATGCTGTCTCGACGAAATCGAGAACGTCCAGCATAAGATCCCTGAACATCCTCGTTCCAAGGTCTTTTTTATGAGGGAAATAGTAGCTGGCATTGCCCGTCATTATCCCTATATTTGAGCATATCTCCGTGACGGAAGTCTTGTCATAACCCTTCTCAAGGAACAAACGCTTTGCTTCCGCAACGATCTTCTGCTCGGTCTCTACACCTTTTTTGTACGGTTTTACGCCTTTCTCCATGGCCTTTCTGTACTGATCCTTTTTCTTTTAAAACAGATGCGGAGAAAACCGACGTTCCCCCCGCATCCTGAACTAAAAATATTTATGCGACTTTAGACATCTTGTATTCCTCAAGTTCCTTCTCATCCACCTTGTAGAAGAGTATGAGCAGTCCGCCGAGGGCGTATGCCGCCGCGGGAACGAAGGACATCATGAGTATGATGGCATTGAGTATATCTCCCGTAGGCTGAACGCCTGCCGTATATCCAATGGCCGCGAGGCCGAAGGATGCCGCTGCCGTGGAAATGAGAGAACCTACTCTTATGGTAACTCCGAGCATGGACTGTGAGAAGGCCTTTGCGGATTTTGCTCCTCTCATCTCGTGGTAGTCCGCTACGTCGTTGGCCATAGATACCATTGCCGTGGCCACAGGAGTCGCGCAGAACTGATAAATGACTCTGATGAGTATGTACAGATATCCGTTGGATCCTATGAAGTAGTAAGCTGCATAGCTGATAGCTCCGGAGAACATGGAGAATGCGTACACGCCCTTCTTGGAGAACTTGGCGCAGAGCTTCGGTGAGATGAGAGCTGCGAGCACGGCAGAGATAGAACTTGCCGTTACGCCGTAGCCCAGCATGAGGTCGTTCTGAAGTATATACCTTGTATAGTAGACAAGAAGAACGCTCTGCATACCTGACGCTATGTTCATGATGGACGAGGAAAGGAAAAGCCATTTTCCCGGGCCCTTGAACACTATGAGCATGTCTTTGAAGGGTATCTTCTCCTGCTTCTGGGCTGCCTTGTATTTGACGTTATCGCCAAGCTCGTACTTCTTGGTCAGGTTCCACATGACCGCTGTGCCTATGAGGTAAATAACGCCCATTATGTATGCAGCGAACATATACTGGTTGGAGGTGTTCGCAGCGGCTTTCATTGCGAAAGCGACTAAAACGCCGTAAACGACTCCCGCCGCGTGGCTTCCTACGCTGGCTGCAGCCGTAAGACCTACGGAATCGGTGGTGTTGACTGCCATGAGTCCGACTACCGCTCTGGCTGAAGTCCAGGAAACGTTGTATCCCATGATCTGGATAGCGTAGATGATAAGGAGCACCACTATGTAACCGACCTGGCTCTTGTAATCATACTTGAGGAACAGAAGTCCTCCCATGATGAACATTACGATATCGCCTATGAGTATCCAAGTGCGGTATCTGCCGGTCTTGAAGTTGGTGCCGTCTACGAGGGCTCCCGTGAACATCATCAACGCCAGTTTTATGAAGGTCACCGCCGTTTTTGCAGTGGCTGCCAGCACCGTAGAGATACCCACAACGTCCGTAAGGAAAAACATCCAGTACAGATTTGCGATATATCCGCCGAGGCCTGTCTTGAACATGCCTCCGAATCCGTATTCGATCTTCTCAAGAAGCGATACGCTCGGCAGTTCTTTTGCTTGTTTATTATCTTCCATTTTTACCTCTTCTTTCGCCGGCTTCTGGTCTCAAACAAAAGAGCAAACCGGCACCCATAAAATAGATTTTTTTATTATATACCGAACATTTTTGAAATACAAGATTTTTCTAATAATCAAAAACAGACAGAAAGATCTGATTTTCCTGCCTGTGCATATGAAAAACCGGTCCTATACTTTAGGACCGGCCTTTACAAGATCTGCGCAATCTTTGTTATCAAGATATTTTTCGAAATTCCCTATGAATCTTCCGGCAAGGTCTATAGCCTTCTTTTCCCATTCCGAAGGGTCGGGATAGGTATCTTTGGGATCCAGTATGCCGGGATCCACGCCCTCCAGATACAGCGGCACCCGGAGTCCGAAATACGGTATCACCTTGGTTTCAGCGCCGTCTATGCTTCCGCTGAGTATAGCGTCTATTATGCCTCTTGTGTCCTTTATGGATATCCTCTTTCCGCTTCCGTTCCAGCCTGTGTTCACAAGATAGGCTTTAGCTCCGCTTTCCTTCATCCTTTTTACAAGTTCCTGTGCGTATTTCACAGGATGGAGTTCAAGGAAGGCCTGTCCGAAGCAGGCAGAAAAGGTGGGAACGGGCTCTGTGATACCTCTTTCAGTACCGGCAAGTTTCGCCGTGAAACCGGACAGGAAATAGTACTCGGTCTGTTCGGGATCCAGCAAGGATACGGGAGGCAGCACGCCGAAAGCGTCGGCTGAAAGGAAGATGACCCTTCCTGCCGGCGGCGCTGCAGACACGGGCTTCACTATGTTCCGTATATGATATATTGGATAGGATACTCTCGTATTTTCCGTGACGCTTCTGTCGCTGAAGTCTATTTTTCCATCGGCATCCACGGTAACGTTCTCAAGTAGCGCATCCCTTTTTATGGCGCCGTAGATGTCGGGTTCGGCATCTTTATCAAGGTCGATGACCTTAGCGTAGCATCCGCCTTCGAAATTGAAGACGCCTCTTTCATCCCAGCCGTGCTCGTCGTCTCCGACGAGGAGCCTCTTGGGATCCGTGGAAAGAGTGGTCTTTCCGGTCCCGGAGAGACCGAAGAACACCGCGGTGTTCTTTCCTTCAAGATCCGTGTTCGCCGAGCAGTGCATGGATGCGATGCCTTTGAGAGGCAGGTAATAGTTCATCATGGAGAACATTCCCTTCTTCATCTCTCCGCCGTACCAGGTATTGAGTATAACCTGCTCCCTGCTGGTGATATTGAAGGCAACGCAGGTATTTGAACCAAGGCCCAGCTCTTCGTAATTCTCCACGGAAGCCTTTGAGGCGCAGTAAACGGTGAAGTCAGGCTCAAAGTGTTCCAGTTCCTCTTCCGTAGGCCTTATGAACATATTCTTCACGAAATGGGCCTGCCAGGCCACTTCCATGATGAATCGCACCGACATACGGGATCCTTCGTCCGCTCCGCAGAAAGCATCCATGACGTAAACTTTCTTTCCCGACAGCTGCTCTTTTGCGATCTTAAGGACCTTTTCCCAGGTATCCTTGCTCATGGGATGGTTGTCGTTCTCATATCCCGGAGAAGTCCACCATACGCTGCCCGCGGAATTTTCGTCGAACACTATGTATTTGTCTTTTGGGGACCTTCCTGTGAAGATCCCCGTCATCACGTTGAGTGCACCGAGCTCCGTGAGTTTTGCCTTTTCGTATCCCGAAAGAGAGGGATCGGTCTCATCTCTGTAAAGATCCTCGTAGGAAGGGTTGTGAAATATAGCCGAGGGGTCTATCCCCGGCAGCAATATGTCTGTCAATTCGAACCTCTAAAATTTAGGTGCATAATCATCGTAATAGTAATGGTCGAGATATACGTCGGCAAACTTGTTTGCGTCTACGCCCAGATCCTTGTAGGCGTTCTTGTATTCCCAGGTCATGGTTCCGTCTTCGTCTATCTCTATGACGGTGCAGCCTCTCTGAAGTCCGGACAGGGCTATATCGTCATATGCTGTGTTGTCCATGGACATACCGTATGCAAGGGTGACTCCCATATATCTGACCGCCACGTTGTTGGTGTGGTCGTGGCCGCAGAACACTGCTTCGAGAGCTCCCACTCCTTCGGGACCTAAGGTCTCGAAGAAGGTATCAGCTTCCACGGGAGCATCCGTGAAGCGGGAGCATCCTCCGAACCATATCCTGATCCCCAGGGTATCGTCTACCTTTTCATCCCAGACGCCTTCTATATATTCCGTATTTTCCGTATCCCTGAATCCGTTGAGTTCAAGTTCTTTGTATGCCTCCTGATACTCGCCTACAGGTATGTGCATGAACGCAACCGTATCGATGCAGGTCCTTCCGGGATATCCTTCCCTGTCGGAAAGAGCCCTTATTTCTTCCTTGGCCCAGTCCACCTGAGCCTGGTGTATCACGTCGTAGTTCCAGTCCAGAACGGCCTTTATGCTTTTGTCAACGTAAGCGTTGGTGTCCATGAAGAGCAGCAGCTTGTTGGTACCGCCCTCCGCATTTTTGACCGATATGATCTGGTTGGTCACGCTGGGTATCTCGGCGTCTTCATCGGTGAATTCCTGCTCGAAGATACAGTAGGTATATTTTTCGCTTTCGTAAAGCTCTGCGAGCTTCTGCCTTCCGCAAAGGTCGAAGACCTCCGTGTCGTGGTTGCCGAAGACCGTGGTGAAATATACGCCTTCGTGCTCGAACAACTCGAGTATGACCTTAGATACCAGTTTGTTGTCCAGGTTGCCTCCGCCGTTGTAAATGGGTCCGGGACATGCGAATATATTATCTCCGCAGAGTACCACCAGGTCGGGCTTCACGTTCTGAAGCATGGTGATTATTTCATAAATGGCTTTTCTGTCGGTCTTGTATGTCCAGCGCCCGCCGCCCAGATGTATGTCGGTGAGCATCATGATCTTAAGACCGTCCTTGGAGGAAAAGCTGTAATGACCTTCTTCCTCATTGTATACAGGAAGCGATCTTGACGTTCCCGAATAGTCCACCGCATCGAAACCTTTTACGTACTTGACGAGCAGATTGCAGCACACCCTGTCGGCAATATGCAAAAGTCCTATGACTGCCACGATGACGAGCAATACTATGAGCCATCTCTTTCTTCTGGCTTTTTTTATCTCTTCTTTACTTCTGATCTTCTTCGCCATTTCAAAAGCCCCCGCTATTCAAATGAACTGTGATTGATATATCTATACTGTACCACAAATGCACGTAAAGAACAAAGGGATGGGAAGCCTTAAAGAAGAACATATGTTTTGATTTAAACACATGGATGAGATATAATCGGTGTATGGAAAAGACGTATGTGGCAATAGATCTTAAATCTTTCTACGCATCGGCGGAATGTGTCCAAAGAGGTCTCGACCCTCTGAACACCAATCTTGTCGTAGCCGATCTTTCGAGAACGGAAAAGACCATATGTCTTGCGGTCTCCCCTTCTCTCAAATCCTACGGGATAAGCGGAAGAGCCCGCCTCTTCGAAGTAGTCCAGAGGGTCAGGGAAGTCAACACGGAAAGGCTTGCCAAAGCCCCCGGAAGGACCTTCAGCGGAAAGTCGTATATCTTCTCCGAGCTCAATGAAGACCCTTCCCTCGAGCTTGATTACATAGTAGCTCCTCCCCAGATGCACAAATACATGGAGATAAGCACCAAGATATATCAGATGTACCTCAAGTTCGTCGCCCCTGAAGACATACACGTCTACTCCATAGACGAAGTCTTCATAGACGCCACCAAATACCTGGACTTTTACCACGTGAACGCCCATGAATTCACCATGATGCTCGTAAGGGCAGTACTGAATGAAACGGGGATCACCGCTACAGCAGGAATAGGCACTAACCTTTATCTGTGCAAGATAGCCATGGACATAGTGGCCAAACATATACCGGCTGACAAGGACGGCGTAAGGATAGCTCAGCTTGACGAAATGAGCTACAGAAAGCAGCTCTGGGATCACAGGCCTCTCACCGATTTCTGGAGGGTCGGAAGAGGATACCAGAGAAGGCTGGAAAGCCACGGACTATATACCATGGGAGACATTGCAAGATGCTCTCTGGGAAGGCCTTCCGATTTTCACAACGAGGAACTCCTCTACAAGCTGTTCGGCATAAACGCCGAGCTTCTTATAGATCACGCATGGGGCTGGGAGCCCTGCACCATCGCGGATATAAAAAGCTACCGCTCCGAAAACAACAGCATAAGCTCCGGGCAGGTACTCAGCTATCCGTATACCTTCGAAGAAGCCAGGATAGTAGTGCAGGAGATGGCGGACCTTCTGGTCCTTGACCTGGTAAGAAAAGACCTGGTGACAAACCAGATGGTCCTCACGGTGGGCTACGATGCCTCGAACCTGACAGATCCAGAAATAAGGGCTAAATATCACGGACCCGTAAAGACAGCCCATTACGGAAAACCTCTTCCCGACAATTCCCACGGAAGCATAAACCTGAGCGGATATACTTCTTCCACGAAAGAGATATGCGAAGCTGTGATGGAGCTTTACGACAGGATAGTTAACAGAGACCTCCTCGTAAGGCGCATGTACGTAGTGGCAAACAGGGTCATTTCTCCCCTTGAAGCCAGATCGGAGCAGGTCTGCGAACAGCTCGACATGTTCACCGACTACGAAGCAAAGGAAAAAGAGAAGAGAGAAAAGGAAGAAGAACTTGCCCTCGAAAAGAAGGAGCAGGAAACCATACTGGAGATAAAGAAGAAATTCGGAAAGAACGCCATACTGAAAGGCACAAACCTTCAGGAAGCGGCGACCGCCAGAGACAGGAACAACCAGATTGGCGGACACAGAGCATGAAAAATACCCGGCGAAAGCCGGGTATTTCTTATTCCACTGATTTCAGGGATTCCACCATCTGTATCTGCCTTAATGGCTTCTTGGTCAGCTGAAGCACTATGAGCGTAAAGACTATGGTTATGACGTATGCGTAAATGAAACTCATCGGATAGATATTGTTTCCGAACCTCACCATATCCATACTGATGATTCCCATGATGAAGTGATGCTCAAGGACCCCCAGAGGCATTCCCAGGAAACCTCCTATAACGGAAAGAAGGAATATCTCTTTGAAGAGATAGGAGTTGACTTCTCCGTCCCTGAATCCGAGTACTTTCAGCGTCGCTATCTCTCTGAGTCTTTCAGATATATTTACCTGCGTCAGGTTTATGAGCACTACGAAAGCCAAGGCTCCGGCAGTTATGATTATGACAAGGATGATGTAGTCCAGAGCGTTGATCATATTCTGGAAGGTGTTGATGAGGGCGCTGAAGTCTACGGCCGATACGAAACCCTCTATCCCCCTGGCGTCCTTTACCATGGTTTCTCCGTCGGTAGTTGACACGGCGATCTCTGTCGGGTGAACGTTTTCGCCGAACGTGTTCCTGTAGTATACGTCCGATATGAACACGTAGTGCTGGAAATACATTTCGCATATATCGGATACAACGACCTGAGCCTTGACGCCAAGTTTGGATTCTATTGTTATAGTGTCGCCTTTTTTGATTTTGTTCGTATCTGCGAATTTCTGCGATACTATGACTCCTCCGTTGCCGAGATATATATCTGTTTTTCCAACCGGATCCTTAAGTCCCAGGACTCCTGCCGCGTCCCTTGCATCTACGACGTAAGCTGTCATAGTCTGGTCGTCGTTCTTACCTCCGTAGAGCTTCGTCATATATGTCATGACGGGCACGACGTACCTGTTGTCCATATTCTCCTCGAGCACGTCCACAAACTCGTCTATGTTCCTGTCGTCCTCTATATTTATCGTATAGTCATAGGCAAAGATGCGCCCGAACTGCACGTTGATGATGTCTCCTATGGAATCCTTGATACCCCAGCCCAGGACCAGCAGGCTCGTGCAGCCTGCGACGCCTATGACCGTCATGAAGAATCTCATCTTGTACCTTATTATGTTCCTTGCAGTGATCTTCGAAGTGAAGGACAGCCTGTTCCATAAGGGATGGATCTTTTCCAGGAATACGGGCTTTGCGCTCTTCGGCGCTTTTGGTCTCATAAGCTGCGAAGGCATTTCCTTGAGCGTCTTCATAACGACCATCGTGCTTATGCTTACGAGAAGCAGGCTAAACGAAAACACGCAGATCAGAAGTATCGGCAGTTTGATGATGATCTTCATCGGCGGAAGCAAGTACATGAGCCGCCAAGTATTGTATATGACAGTCGGGAATATGGCCATGCCTGCCGCCACTCCGAAGACGCTTCCCGAAAGGCTCGCAAGAAGCGAATAGATGGCGTATTTGGATACTATGGCTCCGTTGGAAAAGCCTAGGGCTCTGAATATCCCTATCTGGCCTCTCTGCTCGTCTATGAGCCTCGTCATCGTAGTCATGGAAACAAGAGCTGCGACCAGGAAGAAAAGTATGGGCATAGCCGTACCTATGGTGCCCATCTGATCGGCGCTGGACCTGTACATATAGCTGGAATAATGACTTTTGCGGTCAAGTATCATCCATGAAGCGTCTGGAAGGTCCTCAAGGTCCTGCCTCGCCTTTTTCAGCTCGCTCTCAGCCTTTTCTATCTCTATTTCAAAATCATAAAGACCCTTTTCGTAATCCTTGAGTCCTTTTTCGTATTCTTCCTTCGATACTGCCAGAGTATATCTTGCATCATCCAGCTGCTGCTGGCCGTCTCTTATCTGAGCCTTGCCGTCTTCCAGCTGCTGCCTTCCTTCGTCCAGTTTATCCCTGGCTTCCTTAAGGGCGTTGATCTGGGCGTAGGTATCTTCTATAGATCCCCCGGCCGCTTCGTCTATGCCGTCCATTATGTCCTGTATGTTTCCGGAATATCCCCCAAGACCTGCTGCCCTGAGATAGGCTATAGCCCTTTCGTTATTATCGTACTGAGTCTGAAGATCTGCATTATCAGCTCTCAGCACGCTTATCCTGCTGTTTATTCTCGCGCTTTCAGATGCATAGGACGGGGAACCAGGATCGAGAGATGAAAGCTCCGATTCAAGCTGAGCTATCTCGCTGTTGTTTTCTTCTATACGCGCGTTTATGGAAGCGTTCTCTTCCTCGAGCCTCGCCACGCTTATATCCTCTTCAGTCTCCGGATACGTAGTTTTCACGGTCTTCAGCATCACGTATACGTTGTACATTGCGGATACCTGGTCATAGATCTCGTCGAAGCTCCTGCCCCCTTCGTCCGCCTCCTCCACCTGAGCCACGGCGTCGTCCAGGATCTTCTGTTTTTCATTGAGCAGCTTTTCCGATTCCTCGAGCTTCTGCCTGGATGCATCCAAAGTGGTCTGATTCGAATCTATCTGAAGCTCGCCCATGATGATCTTGACATTGGCGTCGTCGAGCTGCTTTTTAGCATCGTCAAGCTGTTTCTGCCCTTCGGCTTTCTTTTCTTCGAATTCCGCTTCGCCCTTTTCCAGTTCTTCTTCGTATTCGTCCTTTATCTTGGCTTTTCTGAACTCCTGCTGGACCGCAGCGAAATTTTCTATATCCCTGAGCTTATCCTCTGCATACGCGTCGTATTCGTCCGTGTAGGATATGTACTCCGACGCTCCGTCCAGGGTAAGGGATACCGTCGTATAGTAATCCTGAAGGAAATTGGAAGAAGGCACGTAAAGGACCAGATCCAGCTCCATATTGTCGAGATTGCTGGATCCGAGCGCCTTGGATATATATGCCGGAGACTGCACGAAACCGACTATGGTGTATTCGGTCACGGCCAGAGACTCTGACAGGTCGTCTTTTTCGAGATAAAGATGTATCCTGCTGCCTATGGGATAGACCGACGGGTATACGCTGGCATAAAGAAGCAGTATCTCGTCTTCCTTCTGCGGCATTCTTCCGTCCACAAGCTGGATACCGTTGACGTTCCTTTCGATCTCCTCCACCCTTGCGACTGCGCTGCTTCCCTTTTCTCCCCTGCAGTAGCAGTCCACGGTCTTCGATGCGAACACCTTGTCCACGACGGGCTGTTTTTTGATCTCTTTCACGTCATCGTCGTCAAAACCGTAGGAGGAATAGAGCTGAACGTCCTGAAGGCTGTATTCGTCATTGAAGGCGTCTACGCTCTCCTTCATGATGGACTTGGTCGAGAAAAGTCCCATCATAAAAGCCACGCCGATCAGGACCATCATGAACAGCGAGAAGAATCTGTTGAAAGTATGTTTTATGAGCCTCAGGGTATCCTTATGGAACATCAGTACTCTATATCCTCTACCTTCTTCGGGTTTTCGTTTATCTCTACGGACTCTATTTTTCCGCTTTTTACTCTTATGATCTTTTCGCCCATATCGGCAAGAGCGCCGTTATGGGTGATCATTACAACGGTCATCCCGTGATTCCTGTTCATATCCTGAAGCACCTTAAGGACCTGTTTGCCCGTAACGTAGTCAAGGGCGCCCGTAGGCTCGTCGCAAAGGAGAAGCTTGGGGTTCTTTGCGACCGCTCTTGCTATGGCGACTCTTTGCTGCTCGCCTCCGGAAAGCTGGGACGGGAAGTTGTTCATCCTGTTTTTAAGGCCGACCATGCCAAGGACTGTCCTCGAATCCAGAGGGTCCTTGGATATCTGAAGAGCCAGGTCTACGTTTTCTTTTGCCGTAAGGTTCTGTACCAGGTTGTAGAACTGGAATACGAATCCTATGTCGAATCTCCTGTAATCGGTGAGCTGCTTTTCCGTATATCCGGCTATGTCTTCCCCGTCGATTATTATCTCTCCCTTGGTGGAAGTATCCATACCGCCCAGTATGTTGAGTATGGTGGTCTTGCCGGCGCCGCTGGCTCCCAGGACCACGACGAACTCGCCTTTTTCTATTTCGAAGGAAATGTCGTCCAGGGCTTTGATCTCCACTTCGCCCATGTGATATATCTTGGAAACGTTTTTGAACTCTATGAATGCCACTTTACTTTTCTCCCAAAGCCAAGCTGAAGTCTGCCGAAAGGTTGTTTATATATGATCTGAAGAATATCTTGATCATGTTTTTAAGAGAATCTGTCTCCACGTCGGCATGTCTGAATATATCCTTTATGCCGGCGAAAACGGATACGGCGTAGCCGTGGGACAGTACCCCTATCTGCCTGTCGTATTCGTCGAGACCGTAATTGCTCTTGATTATGTGTTTGATGAGGTCTGCGAACCAGTCCGTGATGCTGTCGTTGAGTTTCGAATGCATCATGAGTATGTTGAATTCCACTTTATGCTTTTTGTATATGTCAACAAGCTCGTCTGCCAGATCGTCCAATACGTCCGCATACTGGGATACAGTCAGATTTATATCCATGTCGCGGTCGTTTATGCTGACCGTATTGCTGGACTTTTCCATGACCAGGCGGTTGATCTCAGAAAGGGTCTCCCCCACTATGAAGGAGTTCAGTTCCTCTTTGTTCCTGAAATACCTGTAGAGATTCCCCACGGTCATATTACTGCCCGCGGCGATATCTCGCATGCTCGCCTTGTCTATGCCTTTTTCGAGGAATTCCGCCTTGGCGGAATCGACTATGCGCTCTCTTACGTCGTCTTTTAAAGTCTGCATAACAGTAAACCCCCGTTCATTATTAAATTGTAATACAAGTTTTGCCAAAAGTAAACTGCTGTTTACTATATATGTACAAAAAAGCCCCCGCATTTGCGGAGGCTGAAAAAACTGTGATCAATCCACGTCGGTCCTCGACAGTATCTTGGCCGGGGTCTTCCGCATGGTGAAGAACACCGGCAGCAGTCCGAAAAGTATATTGGACACGTACACTATGGCCACGGATATGAGTATGACTCTCTCATCGAACACGTACTGGTTCGCGAAGAACGCATACTGGGTCAGGCTGTGCAGCACGTATCCCATTACGGCGAATCCCAGCGTCGAAGATATGAAGGTTATGACCAGTATCTCGCCCAGGAACATCTTGTATACGTCGGATTTCTTTAAGCCTATGGCGCGCAGTGTACCCACTTCCTTCACCCTGGAGAGGAATGAGGATCTGAGCATGAGGAAGATCTCGACCAGGGAAATGGCCAGGACTATGGCAGCTATGATCATGGTCCTCTTCACTTCGTCCTTTATTCCCGCTTTGTAGTCCCTTTCGGCGACGTCAAAGGTATCCGTTATCTCTTTCCCGTGTTCCTGGAAGTGCATCATCACTGCGTCCTTGTCCTCGGGTACCAGGGTCATGTTAGACGTTGTAGATATGTATTTGTATCTGTAGCACTCGTCGGAAACGAAGACCGCGCTGTCTTTTGAGCTTCTGTAGAATCCTACCACCCAAAGGCTCTTGCCGTTGATGGTTCCCGGATATCTCCATTCGAGCCAGTAGGAATACACGTAGTCTTCAGGAAGGATGACCTCATAAAGACCGGTCGGCATCCTTCCGTAGACTATTTCAAGTCCCTTGGATTCGCTGATGGGAGATACGTTGGCCGTGTTGTTCTCATCGCCGTAGTTACCGCCTTCGAGACCGCTCCTCATGATGATATCGAAAAGGTACTCGTCTGGAGCATAGACGCTGGGCGAAAGCTGGTCCACAACGCCGACTATGGTGAACTTCTTGGGATTCTGGCCCATTGCGCACTCTTTGCCTATGAAGTCTTCGGCGTCTTTAAGACCTACCATCACGGCGTTCCCGTAGTCGAAGGTATTGTTGCTCTTAAATACGAGCTTGTCTATCACCATCTCGTATTCGTTCTCAGGCATCCTTCCCGCAACCAGCATGGTCTCGTCTATGAGCGACGTGCCTGCCAGAGATGCGGAAATGTTATCCGAAGCGTTGCTGGTCTGATAATAGTAGTTGCTGTAGTCGAAGGTGAGAGACACCTTGCCAGTTCCCGGCATGACGTATCTGACCGATTCCAAGTTCTCTGTTTCGATGAACTCTTCGACGGTGTTTTTGTTTGTACTTACCCTTAAGTTGTATTTGTTCTCCTGGATGAACTCATCGTCCGTCACCGTATTGATGCCAAGAACGCTGGATGCAGAGTACATTATGAACATGGACGACGCCACGAATCCCAGGAGCAGCAGCTTCTTCAGTATCGGATAGTTCAGTATCTTCTTAACACCGTTCACGAAGAGACTGAATATATTGTAAATAGAGTGATATCTGAGTCTCTTGAGACCCGTATCAAGCTTCGAGTAGTCGAAGTTGTTCTTCTCCGCCTCTTCTTTGGACAGCGCGTGATAGTGATCGTCTATGAACTCGATGGCTGAATCGTCGTCGACTACTTCTGTCTTCTTCCCGTTGGTCTGGATGTAAAGGTTACCGTTCCTGAGGACCAAAGTCACGTCCAGATTTGTGCTGTTATCGGAATAGAAGGAAAGGTTGAGTCCGCCGGCGTTTCCGCTTTCATGAGTCTCGAAATCCTTGAGATAGATATGGTTGTCTATGCGGTAATCGAGGGCTTCATCCCTTTCGTTCACATAGTCATTCACGACTTTTCCGTCGACTATCTCGATGATGCGGTCTGCGTAGAACTCAGCCAGATCCCTTTCATGGGTGACCAGGATGACAAGCTTCTCCTTGGAAATGGTCTTGATGATGTTCATGACCTCCAGAGAGTTGCCGGAATCGAGGTTTCCCGTAGGCTCGTCTGCTATGATGATCCCCGGGTTCTTGACTATGGCTCTCGCTATGCCGACCCTCTGGCGTTCGCCGCCGGAAAGAGCCGTAGCCGGACGGTTGCGGTATCTGTAAAGGCCTACTTTTTCCAGAGCGTAATTGACGTTTTCTCTTAATTTGTCTTTCTTCCTGACACCGAGCATCCTGAGAGGCAGAGCCACGTTGTCGAAGACCGTCATATCGTCTACCAGATGATAGTTCTGGAAGATGTAGCCAATGTTCTTGTTTCGTATATTGTCAGTATGTCCGGAGAAGAGCCCGTTCATCCTCTTTCCGTTGACGAAGATCTTTCCGGAATCCGGTCTGTCGAGACCTCCTATCATGTTGAGGAGAGTGGTCTTTCCCGAACCGGAGTTGCCCAGTATGGCCACGAGACCGCTGTCTCCGAAGGAGAGAGTGGTGTTGTCGATGGCCGTTACTCTGTTTCTCTTGAAACGGTTATAGTATTTCTTTGCTTTTACTACTTCGATCATGACCTACACCTCCTTGTAAACGTTCATGGCGGACGTCTTGAACAGCTGTCTCGAATATCTCGAGGATATTATGAGAGCCATGAGGTTGAGCACTGCGTAAAGGATCGCGTAGTCCTTAAGCGTAAGGTACTTGAGTATGACGTCTACGAAGTCATACTGGTAGTACCCCAAGTATGAGGCGTAGATAGCGCCTGCCATTATGAAGAACGCCAGATTGAGGATGATCAGAAGTTCTATCCTTATGAGGCTGCGGCAGTCTCCCGCCGAACCTCCCAGCATACGCACCGTGGCGTAATATACGTTCCTGGACTTCATGATGAGCTTTACGATGAAGTAGCTTATGAAGAAGAGGACCAGGACCAGCCCCGATGACCAGAGGGTATTGAATATATCGTTCATGACCATCCACGTCCTGTCGTAATTCATAAGGGCATCCTGAAGGTAAAGGGGCTCATAGCCCATTTCCTCAAGGGCCGATATGGTCGTTCTGACCTTCTCGGGATCCTTTACGAATACGCTGCTCTGATAGCAGTCCTTGTCGAAGAAATCGTAGTAATCCTGCGAGTTGACAAGAATCACTCCGTTGTTCCAGTTATAGTCGGAATACCCCGTCTTTTCGGTGAAGTTCCACTGGTAGTATATGTCCTCGATATAGAAGGACTTGGTATCCGTGTAATAAAGGTTGGATACGGTAACGTTAAAGTACTGTCCGGGAGCCCACTGCCATTCCCAGAAATAGTTCCAGTCGGAAGATACCATGGCGCAGCCTCTGCTCACGCGGTTCGAAGGCACCACCTTGTTAGCCATAGCCCAGGGATCCGACTTGAATTCCTGGCCTGCGACTCTGACCGTAGTGGAACTGAAACTGCTGTTGATGCCTCTCTTGACCGAATCGAAAACTTCGGGATAAGCTCCTATCGTGTAGTTGTAGTCATCGCTTTCCTTGAAGAGAAATCCCGTGACGACCATATCGTCGCGCATGGATTCGGAGGAGTAATTGGTGTTGACCCAGAGCTGGAACTTGACCGTCATCATGTCCGCAGCCGTCTCTTCGTTGTTGTTGTAATGGTTTTTGTTTCCGATGACCACCACTTCGTTGGGCTCCGTAGGCATCCTTCCGTAAGTGAGATCTTCGTCGGTCAGGCCCATAGAACCAACGTCCACCATTCTGCCGCTGAAGTAGTACCACTTTTCGTTCTCTTCGCACTGCAGGCTGATGTTCGTATCAAGGAGCACGTCGTCCCTGAATATCGAATCCACGTTGTCGAGGGCCGCCAGAGCTTCGAAATCCTCTGCGCTTATGGGACTCTTGTCCGACTTCTTTATCACTATCCTCTTCTCATCCGTATTGTTGAAAAAGTAGTTGTAGCCCTGCATGGACATGTTGTGCTTCGATTCCCTGATATTTGCATAAAGGCTCGTCACACTGGCAGATACGAAGAGGAATATGAAGAGGAGCAGCAGAAATTTGGGTATCAGGTTGAACGTGTTCCTGATGCCCAGTCTGACTCTTGATATTATGTTGAGATGCTTTCTTCCTTCTCTGGCTTCCGCCACGGGTCTTTGAGGCGCGGCTTCCTGTTTTACGTCTTCGGATCCCTCTTCCGCAGGAGCCCCTGTAGCCGCCCTGGGATGGTCTATCTTGAGATCCTCCGTGATGCGGCCGTCGTGCATCGTTATCTTTCTCGTGACGTAGGGCTCGACCTGTTCGTAGTTATGGGTGACCACCACTACCAGTTTGTCTGAAGCCAGCTGGCTCAGAAGCTCTATGACGTTGGCTGCCGCGGCAGTGTCAAGGTTTCCGGTAGGTTCGTCGGCTACGATGATTGGAGTATCCTTTACAAGAGCCCTCGCTATGGCGACTCTCTGTTTCTGTCCTCCGGAAAGCCTGGATGCTCTCTGGTGTCTGAACTTGTACAGATCGACCTTTTTAAGGATATCCATGATCCTGGCTCTTCTTTCCCTTCTCTTGAGCTTGGAAAGAAGGAGCACCATCTCTACGTTCTGATATACCGTGTAGCTGTTTATGAGGTTGAAGCTCTGGTATATGTTCGCTATGTACTTCCTGCGGTAGTTTTCGAAATCAGCGTTACTGTAAGCGCTGGTCTCTTCTCCGTTTATGTACATTTCCCCTTCTTCGTAGGTATCGAGGCCGGAAATGACGTTGAGAAGAGTTGACTTACCGCTTCCGCTTTCTCCGGTGATGGCTACGAATTCGCCCTTCTCAAGTTCGAGATTGACTTTGGTGAATCCGCTGCTTATCACTCCGTTGGAGTAATAGAATTTGGAAACGTTTTTTAATCTAAGCATATATATGAATGCCCTCCTGATACTTAAGGTATGATACAATATAAGTGACGGAAACTCAATTCATTGGTTACAGCTTTCCGGGCATATATCCGTCATTATGGATTCTATATACGCAAAATGACTGCAAAGTGACACAGGGTATTTTTATGGAAGATAAAAAAAAGGATAAATACGAAGATATAATCGACCTGCCCCACCACGTATCTGACAAGCATCATCACATGAGCAACCACGACAGGGCCGCTCAGTTCGCGCCTTTTGCCGCTCTCACCGGTTTCGAGGAAGAGATAGACGAAGCAAGAGACCAGTCCATGATAGACAACAGTTAGAAAAAGCCGCCCGGGAAGGCGGCTTTAGTTTTCAGTAATAATCTTTGACCGATTCGAATACGATAGCTGCGTATTCTCTTAGGTAGTACTGGGGAAGCAGATACAGCTTTCCTCTCACTCCCATATAGCTTATGTTATCGAATCCCGATACTTCCGCTATTTTCGAAGCCCTGTAAAGATGAAATGCTGAGGAAACTATTATGATCTCCTCTCCGTCCTCATAGCCGTTCGCTTCCATGACGGCCTTCGCGAATTCGAAATTCTCCCTGGTGGATTCGCTGGCCTTTTCGACCAGTATCCTTTCCTTTTCTACGCCCAGGGACATGAGTCTTTCGGCAGCCGCTTCCCCTTCGGAAACAGGTTCGTCATCGCCCTTTCCTCCCGTGGTCACCGCTACGGACCCGGGATTTTTTTTGAGGAATTCGGCCGCAGCGTCGATGCGGCGGGCAAACTCAAGGGATACCCCTGAATCGTTGACCTTCGCTCCGAGTATGACCACCCACTTGGCGTCATCGTCAGGAACGCTTCTCGCAGTGCGTATTATCCTTGTCTCCGCTATTATGAAATTGCTGAGGCAAAGAGCAAGCAGTACAAGAAGCACCGCCTTGGTCCATAGGGGCAATTTAACGACGTATTTCCAAAGGCAACCGAGAGCTATGAGAAAAGCTCCTATGATGCAGAATATCCAGTTGAACCACGATCTGCTCGTGACGAGAACATTTACGCCGAGCCCGTACACGATACATACCGATCCAAGTATGTTGAGGAATATCTTCATTTCTCCCATCCTTTCATCCGTTTATTATATACTATATCTTCTCAAAATGACTCCGCGGTGACACAAAATGCCCGTATTAGTGTATACTGGTTAGCAGTAACGAACATTCACAGCTCAAAGGAGAACAGCAAATGGGAACGATCGTAAACTATATCCGCTGGCGCGGTGATATCGGATTTTCCTACCGTCCTCTGACGCCCATAGATGCGGTAGTCCTGGGACAGATCTCATATTTCGACTTAAGAAACGTATATGTTCCGGGAAAAAGGCAGACCCTGGGCGAACTCTTCGACAGGCAGCTTGCCGATGGAAGTTTCGAATCGACTTCCCTGGATCCCAAGGACGACGCCGAGGAATTCCTAAGGGCAGCGGCGGCTTCGCGCCGTTTCAGGAACATCAGGGTACTGGACTATGCGGACGTGTACAGATCGGAAGACGACGTTCAGTTCGCAGCCGAGACCTTAAGACTCGATGACGGCAGTATAGTAGTCGCGTTCAGGGGTACCGACGATACTCTTGCGGGCTGGAGAGAAGATTTTATGATAAGCTTCACAAAGCCCGAATCGCAGATCATGGCTCTTGAGTATCTTAAGAAAGTCCTCAAATGGCACCGCAGAGTATACGTCTGCGGCCACTCCAAAGGCGGCAATCTCGCTCTTTACGCTACCTGCGGTCTTGACGACAGGCAGCTCGGAAAAGTCAAAGCGGTCTTCCTCAACGACTCCCCGGGCCTTTGCTACGACGTGGTCTCAAAAAAGCAGATAGACCGCATCGACCCCATCGCCACCATGATCATGCCGTCCGATTCCGTAGTCGGAAGGATATTCGAACCGGAGCTCTCGAACAAGATAATCGTAAAAAGCCAGAACTCTGCGATCATGGCTCATTCCGGATATTCATGGCTGGTGGAGGACAACGATTTCGTAAGAGCGGAATCCTTCAGCACAGGTTCCGGCGTAGTAAAGTCGAGCCTGTATAAATGGCTCGAAAACGAAGGGCTCGAACAGAGGGAAAAGCTGGTGAACAACATCTTCGATATCCTTAAGGAAGGCGGCTACGAAAGGCTCAGCGATTTCAAGGAAATGGGCTTTTCCGATCTGTTCGGAGTATTCGCAAAAAAGATAGGAAAGAGCTTTACAAGCATACAGCCCAAAGAACTGCTGATGAACACTGTCGAAGACATAAAGTCAAAGATCAAAAAGACAGACGAAAAAGAAGAGAAATAGAAAAAAGCCGCTTTTGAAGGCGGCTTTCGCATTTCTATTCTATGCCGTAGATATCGCGGCATTTGTTTTCCAGATATGAAATATAGTACTCGGGATCGAACTCCCCTTCCAGCACCATCGACAGTAGCTTCCCGGGTTTGTACAGACATCCGTACTGCCAGATATGCTCCCTGTTCCATAGGTTTATAGGGCCGAAATCGCCTCTCTCAGCGCATCCATTAACGTCCACGGTCTCTTTCATCTTCGCGAGGAACTGAGCTCCGTAAGCGCTTCCCAGAGCGTATGAGGGGAAGTATCCTATAGCTCCGCCGGACCAGTGGCTGTCCTGAAGGCAGCCCTGCCTGTCGTCGGGAACGTCCACTCCCAGGTATTCCTTGTACAGTTCGTTCCAACGGGCAGGAATGTCCTTTACCTCCAGTTCTCCAGCCATGACGGCTTTCTCTATCTCGTACCTTACCATGACGTGGAGAGAATATGTCACTTCGTCTGCTTCCGTCCTTATGAGGGAAGGTTCCACCTTGTTGACTGCTCTGTAGAGATCCTCAGGGCAGTATCCTTTCATCTCTTCAGGGAAGAGCTCTTCAAGCTTGGGGAATATGAACTTGCTGTAGGCAAGACTCCTTCCAAGAATGTTCTCGTAGAACCTGCTCTGGCTCTCATGTATCCCCATGGATACCCCGCCGTCGAGAACGGTATAGGCATATTTTTCAGGCGAACCGGTATCGTAAAGAGCATGCCCGCCTTCATGTATCACGCTGTACATGGAGGAAGCGAAATCGTTTTCCTGATAGTGGGTCGTTATCCTCTCGTCAAGATGGCTTCCAAGACTCGTGGTGAACGGGTGTTCTGTGGTGGAAAGGCCCACGTGACCGAGATCCAGACCCATGTGCTCCATAATGTAATACGACAGTTCCTGCTGCTTGTACTCGGGGAAATAGCCGAAGCGTATCTCATCGCTCACCTGTTCTTTCTCCTGTATCTTTGCTATGAGAGGCACTATCCTGGAGCGGAGCTTGGCGAAGAAGCTGTCGCATACTTCTTTGCTCAGGCCGTCTTCGAATTCGTTGAGCCAGTAATCGTACGGGTCCTTGTCAGGAGCCAGATAGCCTGCGAACTTTTTCTGAGTCTCGAATATCTTTTCCAGATAAGGCCGGAACATCTCGAAATCCGAATGTTCCTTTGCCCTGTGCCATACATCCTGGGATTCCACCAGAAGACCCTGGAATTCTATCCATTCTTCCATGGGGATCTTCTGCATATCGCGTATATCCTTTATGAGGAGTTCCGTCATCCGCTGTTCTTCTTCGGTGAGTTCGTCCTTGTTCGCATCCAGGTATTCCAGAAGCTCTACCGTTTCCTTGCCGGTACCGAGAATGTAGACTTCCTCAGAGAGCACGGTCAGGGACGCCGCTCTGTTGGCAGCGGTCTCCTTCGGAGCCGTTGTATCTCCGTCATATGAGATGAGGACCATAGCGTGGTAATACGCAGCCTGTTTCCTCTGGAGCTTCATGAGCTCCTCTCTTGCTTTTTCTACTGTCATACTAATCCTCCGAACGATATCACTGTCATCACCACAAAGTATACGAATATGCATATGAATCCGAGGCTGAGATACGCGGTCTTGAATCTGTATTCCTTCTTGATGTGCATTGTCGCCTCTGGCAGCTCCAGTTTACGTATGTTCGAGAAGAACACTATCAGACCTGTGATGAAGAGGATCAGGATCACCGCTACGTAGATGAGAAGCCCTGTAATACCCGAAGCCGCTATGCTGCTCACATCCCCTGTGTTAATGATCTCCTCGATACTGTCGAGATCTACGCCGTTAACGAAATACAGCGAGACTACGGATCCCATGAAATTGACGCACATATGAAGGATAGTGGAATAAATGATCCTTCCCGTCTTGGCATATATGTATCCGAAAACGAGGCCGAGAGCCGTTGCGTAGAAGAACTGGCTCAGGTTGCCGTGGAAAAGTCCGAAGGCAAGGGCTGAGAAAACCACTGATAGCCACAGACCGTATTTTCCGGTCCTGTCTATGAAGAATTTCCTGAATATCGTTTCTTCGACAATGGGCCCGAGGATGACCACGAATATGATGATCCAAAGGGTATTTCCTTCGGAGATCAGTTCTCCGAGCTCAAAGTCAAATTCAGCACCGGTGAGCTCCATGATCAGATAATTTACCAGGTTCCCCAGGATATTGCCCACGTACATGAAAGCCATACATACGGTGAAAGCTTTGAACATATTCAATGCTCCGAAGTTCTTCTTCTCCGGTCTTTGCACGGGGAGTTTCCTCACCGCAAGATACCCCAGAGGCAGACCTACCGCATACATGGGAACGAAACTGAATATCCAGACGAAGCTGGGAAGATCTTTCAATGCATCCCACTGATCCCCGAGGACAAGACCCGCAGCGACCTGGATGACCAGCGCGGCTCCGCTCATTATTATCGGTATGAAGCAGACCCTGGAGAAAGTTCTCTTGCTTGTCCTGAGTTCTTCCTGGCTGAGTTCCACACCTTCCACTCTTCTCGATCTCGGAGATACGAAGTTTGTGGACAGAGCGAAGAATACTGCTGCCAGAAGCAGGTTGACACACGTTGCTATCAAAGCATAGGTGAACAGATCGTCCGTAACGAGTCCTATGGCTATGAGCGCTATATCCGGAAGGAGTCCGAAGTATATGAACATGATCTGAACGAGCTGCTTAAGGTTTGTTCCGGCAGATTCAGGTGTGGACATGGCAATGAAAGTACCGACTATGGTCGCGTATGCGTCTATGGATGCCATGAACAGCGCCCAGGCCAGAGCGTGAAGAGGATTTGCTCTGAGTATCACGCAGGTGAGCGCCAGTGCCGGAAGAAGATCGAGAAGACTGTTCACCGTGCTTCCGAGAAGCGAATAGAATATCTTCTTCTCGGCGGGTTCCGGTATGAGCACGAAGTACTGGCTCTTGGTATCGGTTTCCAGAGGATTGCCGAGGGTCCTGTAGAATACCATGACTCCGAGCACGAGCGCCGTGACCGTGAGTCCGTTCCCGCCTTCGAACACGAAGGTGAAGAGAAGAGACACGCCAAGGGCCGCAGCCAGGTAGGTGAAAGTCGTTTTCGTGAAATATCCCAAAGTAGCGAAACGGCGTCTGTTATACATGCTCTTGAAAAAGAACACGTTCGCGCCGGAGCCGCGCCTGAAATCGTCTCTTAACAGCTTATCGGAGCGATCCTTCTTTTTGCGTCTCCCGAAGAGGCTACCGCTTTCCTGTGCCTCTCTCAGTATGGCTGCAGTCTCTTCGCTCTTGGCCATGGCGTCTTCGTAAAAATCAGCCTTCACGTGCCAGGTAAAATACACTATGGCCGTAGCCGCAAGTATATTGAGTCCCGAATAGATGAGCACCCCTGAAAGGCTCTTTTCGAAAGCGCTGCCTATTATTCCTTTGGTCCATCCCCAGATGGGTATATATCTGCTTACGCTGCTGTTGATATATGCAGCGGCTGATTCGAGAGGGATCATGTCGTGGGTAAGATGGAATACTATGAATCCGGCTACCGCGACTCCGACTACTCCGATAAGGCCAGGAGTAATGTATCTTTTAAGACCTTCTCTTGTGGAACACACCGTGTAGAGACAGATCTTTATGAGCTGACCGAAAAGGAACACGAAGAACCACGCCAGAAGCAGCGAAAATGCCTCCCATATTGACATCCCCGCGTTGATGACGAGGTTCGGGATCTGGAAGAGCATGTATATGCTTGTAAAAAGTACGAGGCCTATGGTGCACATGGTCCTGAAGGCCAGTACCGCCTGAGGCTTCATAGGAGAAGTGAAAAGAAGGGTCACGTCCGCAGGCAGGAATATGGCGCTGCCGTTCTTGTCGGCGCCCTTGATGAAGAGTATGAGAAGAGCGAGTATGGCGACACCTGCTATTGCCTCGGTAGTCTTCGCAAGATCTCTTTCCATTCCCGGAATGACTATCTCCGGGTCGTCTATGATCTCAGGTATGTCGTCCTGCTGTTCTATCTCCGTACCCTGGTTGTGCTGCTCGGCCATTTCCTCGATCCTTGCAGCTCCGGCACCGATGATCCCGCCGATCAGCATACAGACGACTATGAAGATAAGGACCCAGGACTTGAATATTTTCTTGAGCTGGTTCTTGAAAGAATGCCAGGCGTAATATCCGAACAGACTCATTTGAACAGACCTCTTTTCTTAGGCTGAGGCGTTTCCTCTTCAGGAACTTCCGTATAGGTAAGATCCTCTGCGCTGACGCCTTCCGTCACCTCGAAGAACAGTTCCTCGAGCGTCTTTCCCATCTCATCGAGTTCAGCCTTGGTAACGTTGGCTTTGACTTTTCCGTTCTGCATTATGACGGTCCTGTCCCACATCATATCCACGCTGTCGATGATGTGGGTGGATATGAGCATGGTCCTGCCCTCTTCCCTCATCTCCATTATGGTATCCTTGAGCTGTTTTATAGCGTGGGGATCGAGACCTATCATAGGCTCGTCTAAAAGCATCACCTGAGGCTTCGGAAGAAGGCCGAGGCAGATGTTAAGTTTCTGCTGCATTCCTTTGGAAAGCTCGTCGCCGAATTTTTTCTTCTTGTCGGCAAGTTCGAAACGGGCAAGGAGTTTTTCTATATCGTCCTTGTAGTCCTTCAGCTTGTATGCTCTCGCAAGGAATTCCATATGTTCTGATACCGTAAGGTTCGGGTAAAGAGCCGGCATTTCCGGTATGTAGCCGAGAATGCGTCTGGCGTCTTCCGTCTTGTTCGGATAACCGTCTATGAGTATCTCTCCGTCGTATTTGAGAAGCCCTATGATGGACTTCATGATGGTGCTCTTACCTGCGCCGTTAGGTCCGAGAAGGACAGTTACGCTTCCCGTATCAAGGACGAAACTCACGTCATCGCAGGCAAGCGTCTTACCGTATTTTTTCGTAACGTTTTTGACTTCTAACATTTTATCCCCCTATTTGTCAGCATTGTCTCTAAAATGCGTATCTTACTGCTGTTTGGATGATATTATAGCAAAAAACAGAGGCCCTTAAAACCTCTGTTTGCGAACGTATAAAGCTTTCTGTTCCTACTCTATCGAGGAAATAAAGGTCTCGAAATCGTCAAAGCCCGAAAGGGCGAATTCATATATCACGCTCTGGGCAAAATGGTATCTTCCCGTGCATCTCAGATCCTTTTTGAAAAAGGTCATCAGCTTTGCTTCGGCTATAGCCGAATCGAAGGGTGTATAGGTGCCCATGATGAGCTGTCCGAAGTCCGTCGAATAGTAGATGGCAAAGACGTCGTCAGAAAGTCTGAACTCACTCTTTTCGACGTGTTTGTTGTCTGTTCTGAACTCCATGTACATCTCTCCCGTGTCATGGCGCGTTCTGGTCGTGCCCACGGAAAAGCCTTCGAAAGCCATATCGAAAAAGTCCATATCGCTTTCTATCTCGAATACGCTTACGTATTCGTCGGTATTGAGAAGAAGAGAAGCTTCCTGAGTCGAAACGCTTATGGACGATTTCTTCTTTGCGGATACGACCTTTCCGTTCTCGACCACCAGTTCGGATACCGTTATCTCATAGCTGTTCCGGCTTTCGGTGAGAGATTCGGAAAGATAACTGATCTTTCCGTCTTCGCCTCTGAAATCGGTTATGCTGTTCTTCAGAAACGTGGCGTGATGAGGTCTTGAAATGTCTTCGAAATTTTCTTCGGGAACGCCTTCCTTCTTAAGGAGATCCGCACCCTCCTTATCCTTTCCGAAAACTCTCATGAGGTAATAGTTGACCGCTCCGTGATCGCTCAGGATGGAAGCGCATATCTTGGCATCGAGAGCCTTCTTTTCTTCTTCGCTGAGCTCTGTAGGATGATCCAGTATGAAAGAAAGAGCCGACGTTTCGGGAGGAAGAGGCTGCTTTTTTCTTTTCGTCTCCTCGACGAAAAGGCAAACGAGATATCTGCCTTCCTTTTCACTGACGGGCACCATCTTTGCCCCGAGCCCTCCGAAAGAAGACTTCTCCGCAAGGATGGCCGAGCTTTCATCATCGAAATCCCTTATGCTGATGCTGTCTAAGCCTATCTCCTCTATATCGTAATACAGGTATTGATGGACGTGTTCGGGTTCTTCAAGGCCGGGAAGGCTTTCGACCCAATGCAAATGAAGACCCAGGACTCCCATGAGTCTTGTGTCCGTTACGCATCCGCTCACGTAGCTGTAAGCGATGCCTGCTGCATCTTTTCCGCCCTTTATCAGTGTGATACCCATTTAAAGTAATACAAAACCCGGGGCATAAGCGCCGGGTTCGATCTTCTTAACGAATATGTTTCTACTCGATTCCGTACTTCTGCTTGAACTTTTCCACACGGCCGCCGCGGTTGATGAACTTCTGCTGACCAGTGAAGAAAGGATGGCATTCGGAACAAACATCCAGACGGATCTCCGGCTTGTTAGACTTTGTCATAAACGTATTGCCGCAAGCGCATGTGACCTTGCAGTCCATATATTTAGGATGGATATTCTCTTTCATTTTTCTCTCCTCCTTAGTTTCTTTTCATAAAAACGCTTGATTAGTTTATCACAGGGTTTGCATGTAGGCAAGTATTTTTTTTATTTTCTGGCCTTTAAATAACGGTCGAGTCCGGCAAGGTCTTTTTCTATGCTCAGACTGCTGAAACTTCCCGTTTCGTAGGCTATTTTCAGTACCTCTTCCGCCTGTTCTTCCCCTATTTCCATAAGGAAAAGTCCGCCTTCCTCCAGGTATTCTCCTGCTTCGGCCAGGATCTTCCTGATGGCATCCAGCCCGTCCTCTCCGGAGAACAGAGCCATCTCGGGTTCAAAATCCCTGACTTCCTTCTGAAGAGTATCCCTGTCCTTTTCAGCCACGTAAGGCGGGTTGCTTACTATGATGTCGAAAACTCCCTCCACCTTATCGAAAAGATCTGAACGGAGAGTTTTGACGTTGCCGTAAGGCCTCAGGTTATATCCTGCCAGCTGCAAGGCTTTAAGTGACAGATCGGTCGCAAGTATGGAAGCTTCCGGAAGATTATCGGCAAGAGCGGCCGAGATGCATCCTGACCCCGTGCAGAGATCCAGTATCCTCAGACCTTCCTTTTTGCTTAGCTCCGACCTTAGTATCTCTTCTACCAGAAGCTCCGTTTCAGGCCTTGGGATCAGCACCCTTTCGTCTACGGTTATATCGACGCCGCAGAAATCGGCGCTTCCCATTATGTACGCAAGAGGTCTTCCCTTGCAGCGCTCGTTCACAAGAGCCGCTGCGGCAAGAAGCACCTTCTCGTCTATATATTCGTCTTTATGGGTGAATATGTACACCTGGTCCACTGAAAGCACGTGGCATGCAAGAAGCAGAGCCTCTCTTTCAGCGCATGCTATGCCGGCTTTCCTGAATACCGTTGTTATCTCGTCAAGAAATTCCTTTATATTCATTTCTTAAGCTTCTCAAGAAGAGCCGCTGTCTCTTCCTCGTTCTTTACAAGGCTTCCGTCCTGCATCAGTTCGCCTACCCAGGGTTCCACCGGAACGCTTTCGTCCTCGTGGGAAGGAAGCACTGCCTTCATAGCTGCGATGGCGACCTCGAGCTGCTTAAGATCCGGTTCAGCCGTGGTCAGTTTCTGAAGCATTATTCCCGGCATGGACATGATCTGAACGAACCTGCTGTTATGCCTTCCCGTGAACTGCAGCACCTCATAGGAGATACCTGCGATCACCGGTATCAGAAGAAGCCTGGTTATGATCCTTGTCTTAAGATCCGGCCATCCGAAGAATGAGAATACCAGGAGCGATATTATCATCACGAACATGAGAAAACTGGTCCCGCATCTCGGATGAAGGGTATAGAAGGTCTGAGCATTTTCAGGGGTAAGTTCGAGACCGTTCTCATAGCAGTGTATGGTCTTGTGCTCCGCTCCGTGATACTGGAACACTCTCTTTATATCGGGCATTTTAGATATGGCAAGAACGTAGGTTATGAACATCGCTATCCTCAGAAGCCCCTCGAAAAGATTAAGAAGGAAAATGCTTTCCACTCCCGCCTTCTTTATGAGGTTCATCACTGCCGTGGGAAGCAGAACGAACAGACCTACGCAAAGCACCAGGGCTACCGCGACGGAGAAATACATCATTATGCTGAAGGCTTTCTTTTCTCCGAATTTATCGTTGAGCCACTTCTCCAGCTTATCTTCTTCCGCAGCCTCTTTGCCCTGCTCTTCTTCCAGTTTCTCCAGCACTTCGGCCCCGTCCATAAGTATGGACGTGCCTGTTACGAGAGCGCTGACGAAGCTTATGACGCCTCTGACAATGGGTATCTTCTTCCAGTTCCCCGTTGCCTTGAGAGGTTCTATGCTCAAGTGTATATTTCCGGAAGGCTCCCTTATGGCTACGGCGATAGCCCTCGAGCCCCTCATCATGAGCCCTTCCAGAATGGCCTGTCCTCCAACCTTGGTGGGGCAGGCGTTTTTCATGAATATCCTGTTAAGATCCATAATTAAATTCTCGTTTTTCTGAATCTCTGGATGAAGTCCGCGTTCTTTCTCGTCTGGACCAGATCCAGTACTATCCTTTCTGTTGCTTCCGCTACGCCCCAGTCGGCTACGGCTCTTCTCATGAGCCATACGGCCTCCAGTTCTTCCTGAGACATGAGCAGGTCTTCGTTTCTGGTTCCCGATTTGTTGAGGTTGATGGCCGGGAATATCCTCTTTTCCTGAAGCTTTCTGTCGAGGTGGAGTTCCATGTTTCCGGTGCCCTTGAATTCCTCGTATATCATGTCGTCCATACGGCTTCCCGTCTCTATGAGAGCCGTGGCCAGTATGGTGATGCTGCCGCCTTCTTCCATGTTCCTGGCCGAACCGAAGAACTTCTTGGGCTTATAAAGAGCCACAGGATCGAGACCTCCGGAAAGAGTCCTTCCTGAGCTCGGTTCAACGAGGTTGTACGCTCTTGCGAGCCTCGTTATGGAATCGAGCAGTATAATGACGTCCTTTCCGTGTTCTACCAGTCTTCTTGCTCTTTCGAGTACCATTTCCGCTACCTTTACGTGGTGCTGGGGCTGTTCGTCGAAAGTGGAATATATGACCTTGCCCTTTATGGATCTTTGCATATCCGTGACTTCTTCGGGTCTTTCGTCTACGAGGAGCACTATGAGTTCTGCGTCAAGGTCCTGGGCTTCTATGGCGTGGGCTATCTGTTTGAGAAGCGTCGTCTTTCCTGCCTTAGGAGGAGCGACTATGAGGCCTCTCTGGCCCTTTCCTATGGGAGCCACGAGGTCTACGAGTCTCATGGAAAGCACCGACGATCCCTTTTCAAGGTTTATCCTCTCGTTGGGGAATACGGGCGTGAGCATGGAGAAATCCTTGCGGGTCCTTGCGACTCCGGGTTCGTCTCCGTTCACGGTCTTGACGTAAAGCAGTGCTCCGAAACGCTCTCCGGTCCCGGGCTTTCTCGCTATGCAGCAGATCTCATCGCCGGTCTTCAGATTGAATCTTCTTATCTGTGCCGGAGATACGTATATATCCCTGTCTGAAGTAAGGAAATTGTCGAAACGGAGGAAACCGAATCCTCCTTCAGCAAGGTCAAGGATGCCCGTGGTCTCGTAACGGTTGTCTTCCTTTTCCTCCTGAGGCTCGGAAGGCGCTTCCTGCTGTTCGCTTTCCAAAGGTGCAGCTTCTGTTTCTTCGCTTTCAGAAGCTGTCTCTTCCGCTTTCTTCGCATTCTTCCTTACGGCTTTCTTCTTTACGGGTTCTTCTGTGGGCTCTTCTGTGACTTCCTGCTCTTTTTGCGCGTCTTCGTGCATTTTGGTCAGGATCTCTAAAAGTTCGCTTTTCTTGAGCTTCGCCGCATTTTCGATCTTAAGAGCAGCGCCTATCTCTCTTAATTCCGCAAGTTTCTTGTCTTTCAAAATATCGGGGATCATCTCTCACCTCAAAACATGAAAAAATAGATATGATAAATGTATATATGATCTTAAAGGGGGTGTTGAAAGCTTTTCAGCGCAAAGCGCCCGCTTTCATTGGAATATAACGGATAGATATTCACAACGGCAGTATTATAGCCCAAAATGGCGCACAGCACAAGACTGATGCGGCATAATAATTTGATGCTCAGGCGAATCTTGAGAAGTCTATGAGGCACTTGCCTCCGTAGATCGCTACAGGAATCTTCTCCTTGAAATCATGTATCTCCATGATCATCTTATCCTGCGTATAATCACAGATAAACACAATTTTATTCTCAGGATCGACAATCCAGTATTCCTTTACTCCGGACTCTCTATATTTTCTGTATTTTAAGCTGAAATCTTTTTTGAACGTGCTCTCCGAAAGGATCTCTGCCACAAAGTCAGGGGCTCCTTCCACCCTCTTTCCGTCTTCGATCTTCTTCGGGTCGCAGACGACCATCACATCCGGCTGCACTATAGTCCTATCATCCGAACCTAATACAACGTCGAGCGGAGACATAAAAGTTTCGCATTTTCCCTTGTGTGATTCTATGTAGCTGTTGATCTGATTCCATAAAGAAGCTACAAGCCTTTGATGCTGAACCGTAGGTGACGCAAGGTCATAGAACCTTCCGTCTATGAGTTCGACTCTGACGTCTGTTGGAAGAGCATAGTAGTCCTCTATGGTGTGATCCTGCTCAAGTGTAATATACTTTCTTACGCTTTCCTTTATTTCCTGCGGCTTTTCAAGGACGCCTTCAATCGCCATGATAGTATCGTATCTCGGAGCCTGCGTATGTCCGCTGAAAAACTTCTGGACCGTACTGAGCGGGATCCCTGCCTTTTCAGCTATCATCTCATTGGTAAGCCCTAATTCCTTTTTGCGGGCCTTCATTTCATTTAGTGTCATGATACTATCTCCATTTTTTGCATGAATTTCCTTTTATCGATACTATTATATCCTCTATATTTCCATCAGGTCAATATTATTTCCATTTTAAAACATAGTATTCCGGTAATACATACTGTATCAGCCCTCCGTTCCATTGTTTTTATTGATAATATCTGTCTTTTCGGTTATAATACTTTAGAAAAAGTTCCCTGCACTCTGCGGGAACGAAAGGAGGGTACTATAGTGGTATTTGAAAAAATTAGAGACCTGATTGCGGAGCAGCTGGATATAGATCCCGAACTGATCAAACCTGAGACCGATCTCATGCTGGACCTCAATGCAGACAGCCTTGATGCTGTAGATGTACTTACTCAGATCGAAGACGAATTCGGAATTGAAATCCCCGATGAAAAGACAGAAGAATTCAACATCGTTGCCAACCTGGTAAAGTATGTCGAAGATCATATCGAAGAATAGCATATGAACTCAGACCCCTCGCGATGCGAGGGGTCTTTTTTTCATTCTTCAAGTTTGTGGAGTCCCGTCTCTATATTAAGACCCGGGAACACGTCGAGAGAAAGGCTTGAAAACTGTCCTTCCCTTGCCTTCCTGTAGGCGGCGGCCGCTATCATGGCGCCGTTGTCGGTACACAGTATCGGCGACGGAACGTAGAGTTTCTTTCCCTTCTCCTCCAAGGCATCTGAAAGTCTTTTCCTTAGCCTTGAGTTGCATGCAACCCCTCCGGCGAGGACCAGATAAGGAGCCTTTGTCTGATCCATGGCCATCATGGCTTTGTCAACGAGAACGTCTATGACAGCCTCCTGGAAAGAAGCCGCCACGTCGGCCCTGTTCACTTCAATGCCTTTCTGCTCTGCGCTGTGCATATAATTTATGACTGCGGTCTTGGTGCCGGAGAGACTGAAATCAAGGCTGCCCTTTTCAAGATATACTCTCTTGAATTCTATGGCCTTAGGATCGCCTTCTTTAGCCAGAGCATCTACCTTAGGTCCTCCCGGATATCCAAGACCCAGTACCCTTGCAACTTTATCGTAGGCTTCTCCTACTGCGTCGTCTCTGGTGCAGCCGAGGATCTTGAATTCGTTGTAACCGAGCACCTGGATTATATGGGTATGACCTCCGGATATGACGAAGGAAAGGAAGGGAGGCTCTATCTCCGGATGCTCTATGAGATTGGCCATTATATGCCCCTGGATGTGATGGACCCCTATGAGAGGTATTCCGGAAGCCAGAGATACCGCCTTGGCATAGGCAGCCCCCATGAGCACTGCGCCTGGAAGTCCCGGGCCTGCGGTGACGCCTATCTCATCGATCTCGGAAAGGTCCACATCCGCCTCTTCCAGCGCCTGCCTGAAAACGAAAGGTATGTTGTTCAGGTGGTGCCTCGAAGCGATCTCCGGAACTACTCCGCCGTAGACCGTATGTATGGATATCTGGGAAGAGATCACATTGGAAAGCACATCCCTGCCGTCTGCAAGGATGGCTATAGCTGTCTCATCACAGCTGGACTCTATTCCCATTGTAAGTATTCTTCCGTCTTTCATCTATAGTTCTTTGGTCATAAGGACGGCATCCTCGCCGTCTGCGTAATATCCTTTTCTGACGCCTACGTTTCTGAATCCCAGCGATTCATAAAGGCATATGGCAGGCGTGTTGGAAGCCCTAACTTCGAGCTGCACTTCCTTAACTTTAAGTTCCTTTGCCTTTGAGATTATCTCCAGCATCATCTTCCTTGCAATGCCCTGTCTGCGTCTTTCAGGAGCAGTGGCAAGGTTGTCTATCTCGGCAAAAGTGCCGGGCAGAAACATAGCCTCTATATATGCCACAACATCGCGTCCCTCTCCAGGATCCCTGGCCGTAAGGAACACGCTCCTGGGATCTTCAAGTGATCTTGATATGTCGTTTCCGAGCATCTCCCTTGTCCAGGGATCGCTGAAAGCAGACTTCTCGATTACCTCTATCCTGTCAAGGTCATCCGGCGCAGCCGGAGCTATCACAAGGCTCTTGGTCCTGAACTTTCTTTCAGCTTCCGGAAGCCTGAAGTATTCAGGCTGCGCGTCGAAGCAGCTCTTGGTTTTGCCTTCCCTGAGCAGCTCCTCGCCGAGGACTGCCGTTCCCAAAGCTGTCTGGCAAAGATCTTCTTCCGGAGCAAGAGCGTATACGATATCGCAGGAATCTATACTGTCCTTGTAAAGACCGTAGGCATCGCCGAAAAATACTACGGCATCGTAGTCCTTTGCCGCTTTTTCAAGAAGTTCAAGATATTCGTCTATATAGTAGGAAGCGCCTTTGACTATTGCTTCTTTGTTTCCTTTTTCATAAGCCGCCGCGTAGACCTGATGCATCTTGGCGTCTATGACGGGACAGTAAAGATATTTCCTGCCCTCTTCTTCCCAGTCGTAATCTCTGTACGCAAAGGTGGCAAGGGTCGGCACTTCCACTATGGGCTTTCCCCATACCTGGGCAAGGCCCTT
This sequence comes from Bacillota bacterium, assembly GCA_017432725.1. Taxonomy (GTDB): domain Bacteria; phylum Bacillota; class Clostridia; order Peptostreptococcales; family Anaerovoracaceae; genus RUG13409. The sequence continues at coordinate 1,448 of JAFRIQ010000058.1, read as the reverse complement.
GGCGCTGACCATCCCTATGCGTATACCCGTAAAGGACCCGGGGCCCTGGGAAACGGCTATGGCGTCAAGATCTTCCCCTTTAACTCCTTCCTCATCCATCAGCTCTCTGACCATGGGCATGAGCTGCTTGAGGTGGGAATAACTGTCCTCGTTCTTTATTTCCGTAATGATCCCGTCTCTGTCAAGGGCAACGCTTGATACGGGCCCGGTCGTTTCAATTGCCAGTATCAGCATATCTCAAGGATCCTTTCATCTTCATTTTCTCCGTAATCCAGTTTGATGGTGACTGTTTTTTCAGGCAGCATGTCCTCTATGAGATCGGCCCACTCTATGAGGCAGACCCCATCTTTGTGCAGATATTCTTCGAAACCCATTTCGAAGAGTTCGTCCGCATCGGACACCCTGTAAACGTCGAAATGATAAAGCGGAAGCCTTCCGCTCTCATACTCCTGGACAATAGTAAAGGTGGGGCTCGTGAGAGTCTCCGTGACTCCCAGTCCCCTTGCTATGGCTTTCGCCAGAGTGGTCTTGCCGGCGCCTAAGGGCCCTATGAGGGCTATTATGCTGCCGGGCGTCAGACTTTCTGCAAAAGCTTTTCCGAATTCTTCAGTTTTATCAAGATCTGTAAGAATGACCATCTTGGGCATTATATCACAAAAGAGGCTGCATTACGCAGCCTCTTTCAATGTCTTTTCTTTATGCGTTATAAACTACTCGATAACTGTGTCTACAACTCCGGAAGCAACTGTTCTTCCACCTTCACGAATAGCGAAACGGAGTCCCGGTTCGATAGCGATCGGTGTGATCAGTTCTACGGTCATGACAGCGTTGTCTCCGGGCATGCACATCTCTGTGCCGGCTGCGAGTTCGATCTGTCCTGTAACGTCAGTTGTTCTGAAGTAGAACTGGGGCTTGTAGCCGGAGAAGAACGGAGTATGACGTCCGCCTTCAGACTGCTTAAGAACGTATACGTTAGCTGTGAACTTTGTGTGCGGATGTACTGAACCCGGTTTTGCGAGAACCTGTCCTCTTTCGATCTCGTTTCTCTGTACGCCACGGAGAAGAACACCGATGTTGTCTCCAGCTTCGCCCTGGTCGAGGAGCTTTCTGAACATCTCAACACCAGTTACAACTGTGCTTCTCTTCTCGTCGGAGAGTCCAACGATTTCTACTGTGTCGCCCATCTTTACAACACCACGCTCAACTCTTCCTGTAGCAACTGTGCCACGGCCGGTGATCGTGAATACGTCTTCAACAGGCATAAGGAACGGCTGGTCCGTCGGACGCTTCGGTTCCGGAATGTAGTTGTCGACTGCGTCGAGGAGCTCCATAATCTTGTCGCCCCATTCGCTGTCCGGATCTTCCAGTGCCATAAGTGCGGATCCTCTGATGATAGGAATGTCATCTCCGGGGAATTCGTAGAAGGAGAGAAGGTCTCTGATCTCCAT
>JAFRIQ010000057.1 GCA_017432725.1 Bacillota bacterium | reverse complement strand
TGTATTACGCGAAAGTCAAAGGGGCCAAGTATGTCGCCACCGGTCACTACGCATCTATCGTTAAATTAGATAACGGAAGATATACTGTTAGGAAGGCTAAGTATTCGGAAAAGGATCAGGCGTATATGCTGTACAAACTTTCCCAGGAACAGCTGGCTGCAACTCTTATGCCTCTCGGCGAACTTTCCAAGGCTGAGGTACGGCAGATCGCAAAAGACGCAGGTCTCGAGGTCGCTTCCAAAGCTGATTCTCAGGAGATATGCTTCGTAACGGACGGAAGCTATGCGGAATACATAGAAAAGAATGCGTCTCCGGAGGATCTTAAAGAAGGATATTTCGTAGATACGGAGGGGAACGTCCTTGGAAAACATAAAGGGATCATACACTATACCGTAGGCCAGCGTAAGGGCCTCGGTATCGCGCTGGGATACCCCATATACGTCAAGGAAATACGGGCGGACCGCAATGAAGTAGTCATAAGCGACGACGCTTCCCTTTACCGTAGGGAACTTCTTTGCAGTGAGCTTAATTTTATGAGCATACCCGGACTTAAAGAAGGGGAGTCTGTTCCGTGCACTGTAAAGATACGTTATCATCATGACGGAACTACGGCCAGGATCACTATGACCGGAAATGATGCATTAAAAGTATCTTTCGATGAACCTGTCAGAGCTGCGACGCCCGGGCAGTCTGCTGTCTTTTACGATGACGACGGAAATGTCATCGGAGGCGGTATCATATCCGAAGTTCTGTGAGGTAGGTCATCTATTTGGTTAAAAGGGTAGCATTGTATTAAGGTATATCATAAATGCATTTTGTAGACGCAAAAGGGATACTGACCACTAACGGAGGCCGCTGCGGTATGAACATATACCGCGGGTGCAGCCACGGCTGCATTTACTGCGACAGCAGGAGCAAATGCTATCAGTTCACTCATCCTTTCGAAGACATCGAAGTGAAGCAGAATGCACCGGAACTTCTGGAAAGAGCTCTCAGCTCAAAGAGAAAAAAGTGTATGATAGGGACAGGGTCAATGTCCGATCCGTATATGCACTGCGAAGAAAAACTGGGGCTTACGAGAAAGTGTCTTGAGATCATAAAGAGGCACGGTTTCGGGGTAGCGATACAGACCAAATCCGACCGTATACTAAGGGATATAGATATTCTTGACGAGATAAACCGCTCATCGAAATGCGTGGTGCAGATGACGCTTACTACCTACGACGACGCTCTTTGCAGCATCTTGGAACCGAACGTCTGCAATACCAAGCGAAGGATCGAAGTCCTGGAAGCGATGCGCGAAAAAGGCATCCCCACCATAGTCTGGATGACTCCCATACTGCCGTATATAAACGACACGGAGGAAAATGTCTCAGCCATACTGGATGAGTGCGCAAGGGTGGGCGTAAAAGGAATAATCGATTTCGGTATGGGCCTTACTTTAAGAGAAGGAGACCGCGAATACTATTACGATGCCCTTGATAAACATTTCCCGGGAATGAAAGAAAAATATATCGCAAGGTACAGAAATGCCTATATGCTCCCGAGCCCAAAGGCAAAGGAACTAACTGCGTTGCTTCGAAGAAAATGCAGGGAAAACGGAATGATGTACGACCCTGAAGACTGCTTTGCATATATGAACGAGTTTCCGGAAAGGGAAGAACAGATCAGCATGTTCGATCTGTGATGGTCATTTCTGTAAAAAAAAACGCTCTGCATTTAAAGCAGAGCGTTTTTGTATGTACCGTTATTCTGTGAAAAGCGCTGTTGAATAGTATCTGTCGCCGCTGTCGGGAAGCAGGGCTACAATGACTTTGCCTTTATTCTCAGGTCTTTTTGCAAGGGATATGGCTCCCGAAAGGGCGGCTCCTGAAGATATACCTACGGAGATGCCTTCTTTTTTTGCGAGCAGTTTTGCCGCTTCGTAAGCTTCTTTCGTGGATGCTTTATATATCTCGTCATAGATTTTCGTATTGAGTACCTCGGGTACGAATCCTGCGCCTATGCCCTGTATACCGTGAGCTCCGGCTCTCCCTTCGGAAAGTACCGGGGAATCTTCAGGCTCCAGCGCGACGATTTGTATGTCTGGATTCTTGGACTTGAGGTATTCTCCTGTTCCGGTAAGGGTGCCGCCGGTACCTACTCCGGCAATGAATATGTCTACTTTCCCGTCGGTGTCGTTCCAGATCTCCGGCCCTGTAGTAGCTTTATGCACCGCAGGGTTTGCCGGGTTCACGAACTGTCCGGGGATGAAGCTTCCGGGGATCTCTTTTGCAAGTTCCTCGGCTTTGTTGATGGCTCCGGTCATTCCTTTGCTTCCTTCCGTGAGTACGAGCTCGGCGCCGTAGGCTTTAAGTATGTTTCTTCTTTCTGCGGTCATGGTCTCCGGCATGGTGAGTATGATGCGGTAGCCTTTTGCCGCAGCGATGGATGCAAGACCGATTCCCGTATTGCCGCTGGTAGGTTCTATGATGACGGAACCTTCCTTGAGAAGTCCTTTTTCCTCAGCGTCTTCTATCATCGCTTTGGCGATACGATCCTTGACGCTGCCCGCCGGGTTGAAATATTCGAGTTTTACGAGTACCGTTGCTTCAAGCCCCAGTTCTTTTTCGATGTTTACGATCTCCACCAGAGGGGTATTCCCTATGAGACCCAGTGTTCCCTTATATATTTTTGACATTTTACACCTCTATTGCTTCTTCTATATTCTTTCCTGTTCTTTTTTTGTAATCCTCAAGAGCGGACTGTATAGCTTCTTCAGCAAGCACGCTACAGTGCATCTTGTAGTCGGGAAGTCCGTCCAGAGCTTCCGCTACGGCTTTGTTGGTCAGTTTCATGACTTCGGATACGGGTTTTCCCTTGATGAGTTCCGTTGCCATGGAACTGGATGCGATGGCGCTTCCGCAGCCGAAGGTTTCGAATTTGACGTCTTTGACGATATCGTCCTCTATCTTCAGATACATCTTCATGATGTCTCCGCACATGACGTTTCCGACTTCTCCGATGCCGTTTGCATCCTCTATCACTCCCACGTTGCGGGGGTTACGGAAATGATCCATTACTTTGTCGCTATATAAAGCCATTTTCTTCCTCCTTATAAGATATATTCTCTTTTTCCTTCTGTCAAATCTCTCCAGACGGGGGAGAATCCGCGCAGATAATCCACAACTTCTTTTACAGAATCTATCATGTATTCCACGTCATCGTCGCTGACGTCTTCATCGATGCTGAGCCGTAAGGAACCGTGGGCTACGTCGTGGACTCTTCCTATTGCCAGAAGTACGTGGCTGGGATCTAAAGATCCCGACGTACACGCGCTTCCTGACGATGCCTGTATGCCTTTATCGTCCAGGAGAAGAAGGAGGGATTCTCCCTCTATGCCTTCGAAACAGAAGTTCACGTTTCCCGGCAGCCTCTTTTTTTCGTCTCCGTTTATGGCGGAGTGGGGTATTTCCTTAAGACCTGCTATGAGCCGGTCTCTTTTCTTTGATACCGAATATGAATATTCGGGCATTTTGTCTATAGCTTCCAGAAGAGCGTCCGCAGCTGCTGCGATACCTGGCACGTTTTCTGTACCGGCTCTTTTTCCGCGTTCCTGGGCTCCGCCTTCTATGAGTGGATTGAGACGTACGGTCTTTTTCACGTAGAGGAAACCTACGCCCTTGGGTCCGTGGAATTTATGGGCGGAAGATGACAGCATGTCTATATTGTCCAGGACCACGTTGATAGGGATATGACCTATGGCCTGTACAGCATCCGTATGGAAGAGCACTCCGTGTTTCCTGCATATCTCGCCTATTTCTCTTACGGGCTGTATGGTCCCGATCTCGTTGTTCGCTGCCATGATCGTAACCAGACAGGTATTATCTTTTATGGCTGCTTCCAGTTCCGAAGGAACCACGAGTCCGTTTTCATGAACGTCCAAAAGGGTTATTTCGAAACCTTCCTTCTCCAGTTTTTCCAGCGTGTGGAGCACTGCGTGGTGTTCGAAGGCCGAGGAGATGATGTGCATCTTCCCGTTTTTCCTTCCGATAGCAGCAGCGGACATTATCGCCTGGTTGTCGGCTTCGCTGCCCCCTGAGGTGAAATATATTTCCCTCGGTTCAGCTCCTATGGCTGAAGCGACTTTTTTGCGGGCTTCCTCAAGTATCTCCTTTGCTTTCTGTCCGTGACTGTAAAGACTTGAGGGGTTGCCCCAGTCCTCTTTCATCACTTTCATCATCGTATCTATTGCCTTGTCACTCATTTTTGTGGTGGCGGCATTATCGGCATAAATCACTTTTTTTCTCCTTTCATTTCTTTCTTCGTTGATTATATAAATACTAACCTACTATGTCAATAGGTAAATAAGGCGGGATGTTGATTTGCCTATTTACCATAAGGTATAATAGGTAAATAGAAAGGCGGTTTTATCATGATTTCAACAAGAGGACGTTATGCGATCCGTGTGATGATCGATCTGGCCGAAAACGGTTCGGAGGGAGCATATATCCCTCTCAAAGATATTGCAGAGCGGCAGGGCATCTCAAAAAAGTATCTCGAGATAATAGTAAAAGACCTGGTATCCGCAGGTTTTCTTGTGGGCGCCAGCGGTAAAGGCGGGGGCTACAAACTGTGCAGGAAACCGGAGGAATATACGGTGGGCGAGATAATCGAGCTCATGGAAGGTCCGCTGGCAGCCGTAGCCTGCCTCATAGACGGGGCAGCGCCTTGTCCCAGGGCATCGGAGTGCGAAACTCTTCCTCTCTGGGAGGAATACGACAGGCTTACCCACGATTTCTTTTACGGGAAACGTCTGAGCGATCTTGTAAGATAAAAATCTTTAGGAAAGAAGGATATATATGTACTATTTGATACGGGAAAAACTGGAGAACTGTGATTTAAAGGACATACAGGAGTCGGAAGAGCCGTACGTAGCTGTCCTCACTGCAGATGAGTGGAAGCAGAACAGGTCGTGTTTCTCAATGAATATAGATGCGGATCTGGGAGCGCCCTCTGTAGCTCTTACGCGTGTGGCAGTCAGTTACGACGTTATATCGGGTACCATAAACGTTCCTTCCCTGGGTTACTCAGAGGGCCACGAGCAAGGGTATTTTACCTTCGCGCTTGACGAAAGGGGAGTCGTTTTCATCGATCACAGCGGGCTTGCGGAGCACATCACTTCCATCATCGCAGAACACAAGCGCTGGAGGATGCCCAGCCTTGAACGTTTCCTGTACGATTTCCTTGAGCAGCTCATTTCTCCGGATCTTTCGAGGCTCTGGAAGATAGAACTGAAACTGGAGTCCATGGAGAAGGAAATACTGGCCGGCAACGGAGAATCGATGCTTTCGGAACTCAACGAGATCAGAGGGAACCTGCTCGACATGGATCTTCACTACAGCCAGCTTACGGATCTCGGTCTGGAACTCGAGGAGAATGAAAGCGACTTTTTCGAAGAAGACAATCTCCGCTTTTTCCATATGTTCACCCTCAGAGTGGAAAGGCTCAGGGAGATGGTCGACAACTTAAGAGAGTACTCCATACAGCTGAGAGACCTGATCCAAACGAGAGTCGACGTTAAACAGAATAGGATAATCACACTGCTCACAGTCATAACCACCATATTCACTCCGCTCACGTTGCTGACCGGCTGGTATGGAATGAACTTCAAATATATGCCTGAACTCAACTACAAATGGAGCTATCCGGTAGTCATTGCGGTCAGTCTTGCCATAGCCCTCGGCTGCCTGGCATATTTCAAGAAGAAAAAGTGGATGTAAGTGTATAAGGTCAAAAAATATATATAAAGGACGGGATAGATATGAACAGAATAACAAACGAAATGATCGGCGAATGGTCTAAAGAATACAGGGAATCATCTGAAAGACAGCTTGCCACCATGGCTCTGTCAAAGACGAACCTTAGCGACGTGTCCTACGTTTCGTCTTCGGCTTTCGATATGAAGCAGAAGTTCTCCGTAGAGATCAAGACTATGGAAGTTACGGATCAGATGCGGAGCGGACGCTGCTGGCTTTTTGCCGCCACCAACGTTCTCAGGGAAAGGATCGCAAAGGAACTTGATCTGGACGGTTTCGAACTGTCTCAGAGTTTCCTTGCTTTCTGGGATAAATTCGAAAGATGCAACTATTTCCTCGAAAATATAATAGATACTGCAGGCAGTCCTGCGGACGACAGAACGGTCTCCTTTATCCTTTCCACCGGAGTCCATGACGGCGGACAGTGGGATATGTTCGTGAATATTGCTGAAAAGTACGGGCTGATGCCTAAAGACGTATACGGCGAGACTCAGCAGTCCCGCGAGACGGCGGGTATGAACGCTGTCATGAACAGAAATCTCAAAGCCTGCGCAGCCAGGCTCAGAAAAATGGCTGCATCAAGCTGCAGCAAAGAGGAACTGCAGGCTGAAAAGGAAGAAATGCTGAAAAAGCTCTACGGATTCCTTTGCAGCTGCTATACGGAGCCGCCGAAGACCTTCGATTTCGAATATGTCGACAGGAACGGCATCTACCATATCGAAAGGGAAATGACTCCAAAAGCATATTACGACAGATATGTTGGAGACTATCTCGGGAATATCGTAAGCATCATCAACGCGCCGACGGATGATAAGCCTTTTTACAAAACCTTTACCGTAGAAAGACTGGGAAACGTGGCAGGGGGCAGAGGCGTCAAACACCTCAATCTTCCCATGGCGGAATTCAAAGGAGCTATACTGCGTCAGCTTCAGGCTGGCAAGCCGGTATGGTTCGGAAGCGACGTTGGGAAAGACGGAGAAAGGGTGCTCGGCATCTGGGATGACAATTCCTTCGACGCGGAGCTTCTCACGGGGCTCGATCTTGATATATCTAAGGAAGACGGTCTTAACTTAGGCTTTTCCGCTATGAATCACGCCATGGTCATTACGGGAGTAAATATCAAAGACGGGAAGCCTACCAGATGGAAGATAGAGAACAGCTGGGGAGACAAGAACGGGGCTAAGGGATATTACGCCTGTTCAGACAGCTGGTTCGACGCTTTCGTCTATCAGGCGGCTGTAGAAAAGGAATACCTCGGGGAACTTGCGGATCTTTATGATCTCGAACCCATAGAACTGAGACCCTGGGATCCCATGGGGACGCTGGCATAATGGGCGCTTCATCGCGGCAGGCCGTATACGAAGAACTGGTGGACACCATAGTGCGTATGGGATACCCGGAAGAATTCGGCATTCTGATAGCCGATTCTCTGAAAGGTGAAAAATCGATGGCGCGCATGTCCTCGTATCTTCATCAGTTCCGGCCTACTTCAGCCGAGGAGATAACGGATGAGATGCTTTCCATTCTTGAGGACAACAGCAGATGGAGAGAGAAAAAGATATCCGAGTTTTACAACAGGAAGATGAACAAGCTGATGAACGAAGGACCGCTTGATGAGGATGAGTGATCCTTAGCATACAAAAGAGGTAACAAAGATGACACTTGAAGAGGCAAAGAAACTGAATTCCACCATGGTAACTGAGGAGCATCTGATCCTCCATACACTGAACGTCTGCTACGCTATGGGCGCCATGGCGGAGCACTTCGGGGAAGACAAGGAGCATTGGGAAGCAGTGGGCGTACTTCACGACTACGATTACGAAAAGTATCCGGAGGAACACCTTCAGCATACAAAGGAGCCGCTCTTGGAAGCGGGCGTTCCGGAAGAGGACGTCAGGGCTATACTCAGCCACGGTTACGGCATATGCACTGACGTGGAACCTATCACGAATATGGAAAAAAGCCTTTATGCAGTCGACGAACTGACAGGTATAATCCAGGCCTGCGCCAGGATGAGACCCAACGGCATCAAGGATCTGGAAATAAAGAGTTTCATGAAGAAGTTCAAGGATAAGAAGTTTGCGGCGAAGTGCGACAGGGATCTGATACAGAAAGCGTGCGCCATGCTCGGGATGGAAGTAAAAGACGTGGCTGCAATCTGCATAGAGGGCATGAAAGAGCATGCGGAGGAACTTCAGCTTACCGGCACCGGTGAACAGTAGGTGTCACATATGAAAAAGAAAATTATCTTCATTGCTTTGTTGGCCCTGGCCCTGTGCCTTTCTGGGTGCGGAAAAAAGGAAGAACCAACCGGAAACGTTCCGTGCCTTGAAAACTGCGAAATACAGCATGAGCAGGAATTCGGCGGAGTGTATATAAAGACTACAATAGACGATTTCAACAAGCTCGGATTCGAATACGGAGACAGCGTTAAGGTTGTATTCTCCAACGGGTATACGCTCGAGGACGTGCCGTATTACAACGGATATTACGTGGATGCGGGAGAAGCGCTTCTCATAGCCTACCCGGGCTACGACTACATCAAAGCGGCCATCAATTACGGAGAGGATCTTTGGGAAAGCGGCAACCTTTATGCGTCGCCGGACAGTGAAACCAAAATCAACCTTTTCCAGGCGGCGGGGCTCAACGAACACTGCACAGCCAGCGTCTATCTGAACGAGCACGGAACGTATCTCGATATTCAGGAAGCCCGCGACATCCATTATTCCGATGAAAGGGTCAAATTCCCAAGCGATGAGGCTTTCGCCAACTTCAGGAACGTCAAGGTCGGGAATATAAAGGAAGGGGTACTGTACAGATCCGCTTCTCCCTGTGACAATCAGCACAAGAGGGCGCCTTACGTCGATGATTTCATCTCAGAAGCAGGGGTAAATTGTATACTCGATCTTGCGGATAGCGATGCAAAGATAGAAAAATATATAGCGGCTGATGATTTCGATTCTCCGTATTTCCTGTCTCTTTACAAGGATGGAAAGGTCATAACCCTTGCAATGAACATGAACTTCGCTTCCGGTGATTTCAAGGCCAAGATAGTGCAGGGCTTTAACTCTATGTCGGAAACGGATGGCCCTTATCTTGTCCACTGCACCGAAGGTAAAGACCGGACAGGATTCATATGCATGCTCATAGAAGCCTTGGCAGGTGCAAGTTATGACGAGATAGTCGACGACTATATGATCACCTATGATAACTATTACGAGATAACAGAGGTCAAAGATAAAGCAAAATACGACGTTATTCTTGAGAAAAATCTCATAGCTATGCTCTACACCGTCGTCGGTGACAAAAACGTAGATCTTAGGACAGCCGATCTTTCAGCGTACGCAAAGGATTATCTGAGAAACCTCGGTATGACCGATCTTCAGATAGAAGCATTCCTTGCAAAGATAACAGGCTGAAAACATACTTTTTGCAAAGCTCAGGGATCTTCTTAAGTAGAGCATGGATTGTAATAGGCAAAGTGTTTTTGATATAATATAAAGACAGATTTTCTTGTAACGGAGATGTCCATGGAAATACTGCTGTACGCAGAGATCTATTTTATTTGTATCACAATAATCGCGCTGGTCCTTTTCTGGACCTGGCGTAATGAAGATTCGTCTGTGACGGGGATATGGTTCAAAACGGTCCTCGTCTGTTTCCTTGTGAATTTCCTCTCGAATTTTTTCTTTACCCTATGCAGACCCCAAATACTTGGCAGCGTAAGCATAAGTAACCTGGCATTCATACTCAAGACCGTTTATCATATTTCGCTCATTGCAGGCGTCTATGCCTGGTGCAGATATACTGCGGCTGAACTTGGCGCAGCTGTTCTTTCTCATAGACGTACCAATACTTTGCTCCTGTGCGTATTGCTCGCTCCGGCGGTATCAGCGCTTTTGAATATCCGCTTCAGACATCTGTTCGATATATCGGAGAGCGGATCATACGTAAGAGGTCCGGGATTCCATTTTCAGATGCTTGTGCTCATTGCTGTCACCGCCGTATACAGCGCATTCGCACTGTCAAGACTCAGGAACGAGTCGGATCCTATGAAGGCTTCGCATTACAGGCTCCTGAGTTCATTTCCGCTGTGTCTCTTGGCCGCTTGGGCACTGAGCTTCATAGGAGAATCAGTACCTGTAATTTGCGTCAGCATATCCATAGAGATACTCTGCCTTTACATAGGCTTTTTCACCCAGAGGATATCCACTGATAAACTCACTCAGGTGAACAACAGACAGAATCTCATTTCATATATAGACTACAAAATTGCACATCACGAAGATCCCGTATATCTTCTTTTGATAGACCTTGACTATCTAAAAATGATAAACGATACCTACGGACACCTGGAGGGCGATAACGCTCTCATAAGAGTGGCTCAGGCTCTTAAGAAAAGCTGCGGGCACATAGAGAAACGTCCGTATATCGCCCGTTACGGGGGAGATGAGTTCATAGTGGTAACAGAAACTTCGGACGAGTCTCTCATCGATAAACTTTGCAGTGATATACGCAGGTCTTTCGAAGAACTGAGCAAAGAAGCCGGCGCAAGGTACAACACTTCACTTTCCATAGGTGTCGCCATGCTGAAAGAAGGAATGGATCACAACGAACTCATTGCAAGTGCAGATGAGGGTCTTTACAAGATAAAGAAAGCGAGATAAAGCTACGGAAAAGCAAGAAAAAAACGAAGAGATCAAAATAGACTCTTCAAAAAAACGAATATCTCTTAAGAGCCTGTACTACATCATAGCTTGCCTGGGAGCCCTTATCCTTGCCGCGCTGGTGCTCAATACGGTGAGGATATTCGGCAGTTACAAAGCTTTGGACGAAGCTCTTAACGAATACGCTTCTGCCCAGACTGAGGTCAGGGAACTTACCTTGGCGTCCGATTATCTGACCGCACAGGTCAGGGGTTTTGCTTTGTCTCCGGAAATGGAATTCGTAGACAACTACTTTGAAGAAGCCAACGTCACAAAGAGAAGGGATCAGGCTGTAGATAAGATACGATCCAGGATGAGCCATGAGAGCGAAGAATCCATCAGCTATCTGGAAAAATCTCTCGAACTGTCCAACGGACTTATGAAAACCGAGTATTATGCCTTTACCTTGGGCATAGACGCTATGGGGTACGACTTAGGCAGCCTGCCTGATGAACTGAAAAGCGTAAAGCTTTCCGAAGAAGATGCTGCTCTAGACAGTGAAGGCAAACTTGCCCTGGCAAGAGATCTGGTCTTCGGAAAAGATTACGAGAAAGTAAAGAATGAGATAAACGACAACGCAAAGGCCTGCACAGATAAACTGATGGAGACCATGAGAAAAAGGGAGGAGGAGACTTCAAATATTTTGAGGTCCCGTCTTATGCTGCAGTTCTCCCTCATGACGGCGATGCTTGTCGTCATAGTGCTTTACCTGGTATTCACCGACAGCTTCATACTGAAGCCCATCGGAAGTTTCATTGAAAGCGTTCGCGGAAACAGGCGTTTCGAATATGACGGGCTCAGGGAAATGTCGTTCCTTTCATCGGCCTACAATGAGATGCTCGAGAGGACAAAAGAGGATAACTCGAAGCTCGCATACGACGCCATGCACGACGGCCTTACCGACCTTTATAACCGCGCCGGATATGAAGAGATAATGCAGACTCATGAGAACGACCGCATGGCCTTCATCATTGTGGACATAGATAAATTCAAGGAATTCAACGATATGTACGGACACGCGGTGGGAGACAGCGTCCTTAAGAGGGTCGCAGGCGTGCTTAAAAAGAGTTTCCGTTCAGAGGACTATATATGCCGTATAGGAGGAGACGAATTCGCCGTCATCATGGTCAATGCGGATTCATCCCTCAGGGAACTTGTAAAAGGTAAGCTCGAAAGGATAGCGGACGAGCTGAGAAAAGAAAAGGATTCCGTCCCGGGAGCGACTTTGAGCGTGGGGGTTGCCTTCTCCGACAGGGAGCATCCGCAGGGAAGTATTTACGAAGATGCGGACAAGGCCCTTTACGAAGTAAAAGAAAAAGGAAGAAACGGATTTGCATTCTATCAGTACCAGGCTAACGATTAATACAGCAGGGAGATATATATGACCAGCAAAAGAAAATATCAGAGAAATCTGTACAGACAGGTCCTCATTGCAGACGATGACATCATAAACCGCGAGATACTTCGCAACATGCTCGAGGATGAGTACGATATCGTCCTTGCAAGCGACGGACAGGAAGCTTTGGATAAGATCAAAGAGAATTCGGAGACCCTTTCCATAGCGCTTCTCGATCTTATGATGCCCGGACTTACCGGCTTCGAGATACTTGAGAAGATGAAGGCGGATGATAGGACATCCCATATCCCGGCTATAGTCCTGACCTCGGAGAAGAGCGCTGAAGTAGACTGCCTCAAGCTTGGTGCTTCAGACTTCATTTCGAAACCTTTCGAACTTCCCGAAGTGATAAAGGCAAGAGTAAACAAGGCAATAGAGCTTTCGGAAGACACCCATATAATCCAGATAACTGAAAGAGATCCCCTTACGAAACTATATAACGACGAGTACTTCTTTGAGTATGCGCATGAGATCGACGTTCGTTATCCCGAATGGGATATGGACGCTGTGGTAGTCAACGTCAATCATTTCAGACTGGTCAACGAGCTTCACGGAAGGGTATACGGAGACGAGGTACTCGTTGCCGTAGCGGACAGCATAAGGGAACTCCTTTCCCATATAGAGGGCATAGCCGCAAGATCTGACGCGGACAACTTCTATCTCTACATACGCCATCAGGACAATACCGAAGAGCTTCTCCATAAGATGGGAGAGGGCGTAAGGCACCAGATGGAGAGGACGAGCATCTGGCTCAGGATGGGTATCTACGACTATACCAACGAGAAGATCGATGTGGAAAAGCGCTTCGAAGACGCCCTTTCCGCCTGCAACACCCTAAGAAACAACTACAACAGATACGTAGCCTATTACAACCGTGAAGCCCATGAGGCTGAACTACTGGCGGAATATCTCATCAACAGTATGGAGAAATCTCTGCAGGCAGGACAGTTCCATGTATATTACCAGGGTAAATACTCTATACAGCGGGAAAAACCCGCGCTGACCAGTGCGGAAGCTCTTGTCAGATGGATACATCCGGAGAGAGGTTTCATAAGCCCGGGAAGTTTCATCAGTCTTTTCGAGAGCAACGGCCTCATACAGAAACTCGATCGCTTCATTTTCAGAGAGGTCGCATCAAAGATAAGGAAGTGGAAAGACGAACTGGGGTATTCTGTTCCCGTCTCGGTCAACGTATCACGTCTCGATATGTTCGAGAACGATCTCTGCCAGTTCTTCCTGGATCTTCTGAAAGAGTATGATCTGAGCAGTGATGACATACTTCTTGAAATAACCGAGTCCGCGTATACCGAGGATTCGGAGCAGCTCATCAAGACCGTGAACGAGCTTCGTTCTCACGGGTTCAGGATAGAGATGGACGATTTCGGATCTGGCTACTCGTCCCTCAATATGCTTACCATGCTTCCCATCGATTACCTGAAGCTGGATATGAAGTTCATACAGGGTATGAAGGACGACGATAAGAGTGCGTCCATGCTAAAGCTTATGATGGATATCGCTTCGCATCTTCAGGTGCCGGTGGTAGCCGAAGGAGTGGAGACGGAAAGCCAGTATCTGCTTCTAAAGGACCTTGGATGCGATATCATCCAGGGATACTATTTCGCGAAACCTGTTCCGGTGGACCAGTTCGAAGAACTTATGAAGGAGGAAAGAAATGCTTGATATAGATACACTTAAAAACTACGGAGCCGACACGGAAGACGCGTTGAAGCGTTGTATGGGGAACGAGGCCTTCTACTACAAGCTCATCAAGATGGCTGTAGCAGATGATAACTTCAGAAGGCTTAAAGACGCTTCCGAGGCGTCGGATATTAAGGAGTGTTTCGAAGCTGCCCACGCCATAAAAGGCGTTGCGGGGAATCTGGGGCTCACGCCTCTTTTTAACGCAGCATCTGAACTGACGGAACTGCTCCGTCCTCAGGAACCCTGTGACTGTTCCGAAGAGGTAAAGAGGGTATTCGAGAACCTTGAAATACTCAAAGGGATCATAGAAGAGTAAAATACGGTATATGAAGACATATCCGCTGCAAAAGAACATATTTAAAAAGATCTGCTTCGCGTTGCTGATGCTATCTCTTTTGATGTTCTCTGCATGCGGAGATCAAGGAGGAGACGAGCCTTCCGGCGACGGTCCCTCCGAAGCGTCAGATCCCATAGTACTCATACCGGAAGCGTCCGGCGTATGGGTAGAGGAGAACGAAAAAGCCGTCATCGATTATTCCAACATCTCTGACGGATACGTCATGGTGAAATACAAAGAGGGAACGGACAAGAGCCTTAGGTGTCAGCTTAAGTACTCTCTTGATACATACACCTTTGTCCTGACTCCGGGGAAATGGGCAGTTCTACCTCTCGGAAACGGCAGCGACACCTACAAAGCCGTAGTTTACGAGAATATAGAAGGCAGCAAATATTCCGCTGTCCTTTCCGCATCCTTTACGGCATATCTGTCCGACGAATTCGCGCCTTTCCTAAGGCCGAACCAGTATGTGGACTACACCGGAGCATCAAAGACGCTTAAAAAGGCATCGGAACTGACCGCGGGAAAGGGAGACGCTCTTTCCAAAGTGGCGTCTGTTTACGATTTCGTAGTCAAGAATTTCAAATATGACAAAGCCCTTGCCGAAAGTGTCCAGACAGGGTATCTTCCGGTCCTGGATGAAGTCCTGGCAAAGAAAAAGGGTATATGTTTCGACTATGCTTCCATCATGACCGCCATGCTGAGAAGCCAGGGGGTCCCGTGCAAACTTGTTGTGGGTTACGCAGGTGATGCCTATCATGCATGGATCAGTGTGTGGTCGGATACGGAAGGCTGGATCGAAAAAGCGGTATATTTTGACGGGCATTCCTGGATGCGCATGGATCCCACATTCGCATCGACGGGAAAGAACCGTCTCGATATAGATAAATATATAGGTGACGGAAGCAACTACACCGAAAAGTATTTTTATTGAGGAACTGTATTATGGAAAAGCTTAAACTGAGTTACGAAGAGATAGGTTCACTGTGCGCCGAGCTGGCGCTGCTTATCCATTCAGGCACGGGAAGCGCCGATGCACTTTCGGTACTGTCCGAGGACATAGAGAACAAAGCCCTTGCCGAAAAGCTCAAGAATATGGCCGAAGAAGCGGATTCGGGGGCTATTCTTTCAGATCTGTTCGAGAAGGACGATGCCTTCCCGAAATATCTTTCCACGCTGCTCAAAGTAGGAGAGAAGACAGGTCATACGGAAGGCGCGCTGAAATCCCTATCCGACTACTATTACGGACAGTCGCGGCTGAGCCAGCAGATAAGGGATGCTCTCGTATATCCCTCCATACTTCTGGTGGTCATGCTTCTCGTTATAGGGGTGCTCCTCGTAAAGGTGCTTCCTATATTCAACGATGTATACAAACAGCTTGGTTCCGGGCTCAGCGGAGTCGCGGGCGGGCTGCTTTCAGTGGGCAGCGCTCTTTCAAAGGTGATGCCGCTGCTGGCTGCCATCCTTCTTGCAGCCGTAGTTTTCATTCTTCTGTTTTCCAGTTCTGAAGGATTCAGAAGCAAGGTAGTCCTCTGGTGGAGAAAAAAGCACGGCGGAAAAGGCCTTTCCTGGGAAGTGTCGTCAGCGCAGTTCGCGCAGGCGTTTTCCATGGGTCTTTCATCCGGCATGCCTACAGAAGACGCCATAGAACTTGCGGGCAACGTGCTGTCCGATATACCTGCGGCAAAAGAACGCTGTGATGAAGCCTACGACCTGGTATCTTCGGGAACTTCTCTTCCTGATGCTCTTGCAAAGACGAAGCTCCTGCCATCGGCAGAGGCAAGGCTCCTCGCTACGGCTCTTAAGAGCGGCTCGGGAGACAAGAGCATCAGCGAGATATCCGAGCGTCTTTCCTTCAAAGGCGAAAGATCCATTAGGCAGGCGGTCAGCCGCGTGGAGCCAGCCATAGTTATCATAAGCTGCGTTCTTGTCGGGCTCATACTTCTTTGCGTAATGCTTCCGCTTATGAACATAATGGCGGCAATAGGTTAAAAGATGAAAGTATTCAAAGACGTTCTGAAAAATCTGCTCCCGTTCATTATCGCTGCGGCGATGCTTCTGGTGGTGCTCACGTCCGTAGGCAACCTTTCAGGAAGCAGCAAGGCAGAGGAGAGACAGCACCTGGAAGACGCTCTCAGGAGGGCGGCGCTGTCTTGCTATGCGTCCCAGGGGTACTATCCGCCCGACCTTGATTACATCGTTGCGAGATATGGGATACAGATAGACAGGGATAATTTTGCGGTGTTCTACGAAGTGTTCGCAGAGAATATCATGCCGCAGATAGACGTGGTGGTGAAACATGAATAGCAGAGGACACAAATTCGATATTCTGGCGGTACTGCTGATCCTTTGCGTTTTTTCAGCGGCTATTCTTTCCCTGCTTCTTTCCGGAGCCGGTACCTACAAGAACATCACGGAGAAAGACCGCGCTTCCCAGCAGGAACAGATACTGGAACTGTTCATATCCAATAAGGTATTCCAGGCTGAAAACAGAGATTCAGTCCGCCTTACGGAAGAAGGAGGCGTCAGCATCCTTGCCGTGGACAGCATAGAAAACGGGGAACCTCACGTGACCAGGGTATGGTGCTACGGAGGATGGATCAGGGAGCTGTATTCCGATGCGGGATACAATTTTACGCCTGACGACGGAGAAAAGATAGCAAAGGCCGAGGAACTGAGTTTCACGGAAGACGGCGGACTGCTTAAGGTACGCATAGTTTCCAGCGGCAAAGAGGATATACGGTATTTCGATATGAAAGGAGGTAAAAGATGAAAAACAGAACATCTCTTACGCTCCTTGAAATGCTCATAATGATAATGGTCCTGGCATTGGCCGCGGCCCTTTGCCTCAGGGCTTTCGTGTATTCGGGAAAGCTGTCGAAAGAAGACAGGATGAAGGCCGAGGCTCTGTCCTTTGCTCAGAATGCGGCCGAGCTTCTCAAGTATCACAAAGGAGATGCGGAAAAGGCTTTCAGTGAAATGGGCTGCACATACAACGGGAGCTCCCCGGTCATGCTCAATGAGGATTGGGAAGACTGCGGACTTATAGAATATAACGGAGCATACAAGCTCGACGGGTTTAAGTACATCGTGCTTCTAAAGCAAAACACGGGAGACGATCCGCTTCTCGGGCAGACCTTGATAACGGTCATGAACGCTGAAAACGATACGGTCCTTTGCCGTATAAACGCCGCGTGGCAGGAGGAAGAGCCATGATGGAAGAGATGAGAGAAAAGAATGAAAACTCCTTCCCGGCCATAACGGGAGCGTCTTCTCTGCTGGTCATATTCTGCGTGCTTTGCCTGACGGTTTTCGCACTGCTTTCTCTGAGCACCGTTTCGGCGGATCACAGGATAGCGGAAGAAAACGCCAAGGCACTGACCGCATATTACGATGCGGACTGCGAGGCAAACAAAGTGCTCGCAGAGCTGAGGAGAGGTTCAGTACCCGAAGGAGTTACATCCGAAGGGGGAGTTTATGAATACGTATGTACTGTTTCAGATACGCAGGCTCTGAAAGTCAGAGTCAGGGTAGAGGGGACAGAATATGAAGTCCTGCAGTGGCAGGCAGTCAGCACTTACGATTGGGAGCCGGATATGGATATTCCTGTCTGGCAGGATCAGGAATAGAGGAAATTATATGGAACTACTTGATTATTTGAAATGGGCAACAGAAGAAGGAGCATCGGATATCTTCATCGTTTCAGGCACTCCGCTGTCCGCAAAAAAGGACGGCGCTCTGCTCTATTATGACGAACAGAAACTTATGCCGGATGCGGTAGCGGCTCTCATAGAGGACATATATACGAAAGCCGGACGCGATATGTCTCATTATCTTGAATGCGGAGACGACGACTTCTCCTTTGCGGTGGGCGGCCTGGCAAGGTTCAGGGTCAACACCTACAGACAGCGCGGTTCCATGGCCAGCGTCATAAGGATCGTTCATTTCGAGATACCGGACTGGAGAGAGATAGGGATACCGGAAGCCGTTGTAGATCTATCCAAACTCAAGAACGGCATGGTCCTCGTCACCGGCACGGCGGGGAGCGGTAAATCCACCACTCTTGCCTGCATAATAGAAGAGATAAACAAAAACAGGGATTGCCACATCATCACCCTGGAAGACCCCATAGAGTTCCTGCACAGAAACAACAAGAGCATCGTTTCCCAAAGGGAGATAGCAATAGATACCAGCGATGCGCTTTCCGGACTCAGAGCATGCCTCAGGCAGGCCCCGGACGTTATACAGCTGGGGGAGATGCGTGACAAGGAGACCATCAGTACGGCTATGACAGCCGCTGAGACGGGACATCTGCTTCTTGCTACACTTCACACAAAAGACGCGGTCAATACCATAGACAGGATCATAGATACTTTCCCCTCCGAGCAGCAGAGCCAGATAAGGATACAGCTTGGAGGAGTCCTGCAGACGGTTGTCTGCCAGCAGCTGCTTCCGGCAGCGGACGGGGGAAGAGTACCTGCTTTTGAGATAATGCATATGACCAATGCAGTCAAGAACCTCATAAGAGAGGGAAAGACCCATCAGATAGACAACGTTATAGCCTCCGGCGCTGCGGAGGGTATGGTCAGCATGGATCAGTCGATTTACGAACTGTGGAAGGCAGGGCGTATCACTGCTGAAACTGCGGTGGCTTATGCGACTAATCCTGAACAGATCAGAAGAAGGATAGAAAGATAGATGAACGACAACAAAGCCCGGGAGATCCCGGGCTTTGTTTTTTCTTCAGCCCATAGCCAGGGCTTCTTTTTTGTGTATGGTTATCTCCAGCTGATAGTCTGCGGATATTTCCTTTACAGTTTTCGTCACGATCTCCTCCAGTTTTTCAGCGGGGCACGCCGCGCTCGTATTGAGCAGCACTGCTATACTTACGCAAGGGCGTTCGAACCGGTGAGTGACTTCAATACTTCTATCCGTCCCAAGGAGGTCGACTTTCCCGTAATCCCCTTCGGGTTCCCATGCAAGGAGCTTGAGATGAGGTATTTCGTTACCCGTTTCCTTTATTTCGTTCTTGACTCTCTCCGCAATATCCATAAGGTAGGCGTTGCCGTCGAAATCATCGCAGCATACGGTAGCCATGTATTGGACGTACAGCTCGCTCATCTTGCTCATGGCGAAGAGGAATTCTTCTCCGCCGTAACCTATGTCGGGCTTCCTCATGGACGCAGTACCGTCCCTTAAGGCAAGAGCCAGATCTTCTAGTCCGTATCCCGTGACAGCGCTTATCGCTACCGTCTGGGCAAGGGGGTAGGTCTCGTTCAGCCACGCCAGTTTTGCGTTTTTCTCATCTTCGCCAATGAGGTCGCATTTATTGAGAACTATCAGGTCGGCTTCTGTAAGCTGAGTGTCGTAAAGATATCTTAGGTCCCCGCTCTGTCCGTCCTTTAAAAGATCTATGGTTTTCGGCTCCACGAGGACGGTGAAGGGCGCCAGTTCGAACTGCCCGGGGAACTTTTCCGTCAGTCCGTGATAAACGTGCTCGAGAGCGCCGACTCCGAATCCTGGGATATCGGATACTACCAGCTCGCATCCGTCTGCGTAATATGAGTTGAGCACTCCTGCAAGCTGTTCGTTCACGTAGCATATACAGTCGTCGGTTATCTCAGTCGCGTTGCAGCCTGAAAGCTGGGCAAGCTTGTTGTCAACCAGGCTTACTCCGTGTCCGAGGTCATTGGAGATCATAGCTGCTTTTGCATGATTTTCCGTATAATACTTTGTCAGAGCCATCATGGTGGTGGTTTTTCCGGATCCGAGGAATCCGGAGAAAACTGCGAATTTTTTCATTTGTTTTCCTTCCCTAAGTTCAGAATGTATTTAAATGATAACAGCAATTATTTGCTAATTTGTCATAAGATTATGAACTGATTATCATTTTGTGGTATTATATCATGTCAAAATAAAATACATATATGTGGAGATTTGAAAATGTTCAAAAAGACAGTCGCTCTTTTTCTTGCCGTTTTGCTGACCGTTAGCCTTTGTGCCTGCGGCGGTGACAGAAAAGGAGACAGAAAAACAAACAATGAAATAGTAGTGGGCATATCCCAGGATCTCGGCGACAGCCTCAATCCTTATCAGATGACAGCTGCCGGAACGAAAGAGATAATGACCAACGTCTACGAAGGGCTTTACAAAGTGGCTCCCTCCGGAGATTTCATCCCTGCGGTCGCAGAAGACTGCATCATATCCGAAGATGGAAAGGTGTATACTTTCCCCTTAAGGAGCGGAGTTAAATTCCACAACGGAAAAGAACTCACCGTCCAGGACGTTCTCTATTCGTTCAAAACCTGTTCTGATATCACGGTAGATTCGAGTCTTCCGAAGATATTCGAAGGGCTGACCGTCGAAAGCGAAGGTAACAATATAGTCATGAAACTTTCCGCGGCGAATAACGATTTCCTCGCCTACGTTTCACTGGTGTATATAATCCCGGAAGGCTATTCCGATCAGGCTGCAACGCAGCCCGTCGGTACGGGACCGTATAAGTTCGTATCAAGAAGTGTCCAGGAAAACATCGTATTCGAAAAGTTTGGCGATTACTGGGGAAACAAGGCAAGCGTTGATAAAGTCACCTGCAAGATATATGAGGATGCGTCCGCTCTCGTAGCTGCGATAAACGCAGGAGCCATCGATGTTACAGCGCACCTTACCCCCGATCAGATCGCGGGACTCGATGAAAAGAAGTACGATTTCCTCGAAGATACCATGAATCTGGTACAGGCTCTTTATCTAAACAACGCGAGAAAGCCTTTCGATGACGTCAGAGTAAGACAGGCTATTTGCTATGCTATAGACGTGGATGAGATACTCGATCTCACAGCCAACGGTCACGGAAGCAAACTCGGAACGTCCATTTATCCGAAGTTCACGAAGTATTTCGACGAAGACCTCGTGGATATGTATCCGCACAGCGTGGAAAAAGCCAAAGAGCTTCTTGCTGAAGCCGGATATCCGAACGGTTTTTCCATGTCGGTGACCGTTCCTTCCAACTATACTCCCCACGTCAATGCGGGGCAGGTTATAGTTCAGCAGCTCAAAGCTGCCGGTATCGATGCGGAACTTAAAGAAGTAGAATGGAACAGCTGGCTCACAGACGTATACCAGGGCAGGGATTTCGATTCCACGGTCTGCGGATTCGACGCTTCCACCATTACGGCAAACGCTCTTCTATCCCGCTGGGTCTCAACAAGCGGAAAGAATATGATAGGATTCTCAGATCCTAAGTACGATGAACTCATATCCAAGGCCACCGCTGAGACGGACGACGCTGTAAGGACGCAGCTGTATAAAGATGCAGCCCGCATACTTGCCGAGGATGCAGCAAACGCATACATCCAGGACATAGCCGAGATAGTGGCTATAAACAAGGACCTTTCAGGTTATGTGTTCTATCCTCTCTACAGAATAGATTTTTCCACTATCCATTACTAAAATAAGGATCGATGAAATTCGCAGCTAAAAAGCTTACAAACCTGATAATCACAGTTATACTAGTGTCTTTTCTGACATTCTGTGCATTTCAGGTCATAGGGGATCCCGTAGCCAGAATGCTCGGAGCTGAAGCTACCCCGGAAAAGGTGGCTCAGCTTCGTGAGGAACTGGGCTTCAACAGGCCTGTCATGACCCGCTACCTTGAATGGGCGGGCAATTTTCTGCGCGGAGATATGGGAATTTCCTACAGTTACAAGCTGCCGGTCTCGGATATGGTGATCCCCAAACTGGGAGTCACTGTAGCCCTCACCCTCATGGCTTTCGTCATGACCTGCGTTCTTTCCATCACCATAGGACTCTACCAGGTCAGGCTCAAAAGCCCTGCCGTAGACAGGGCCATGACTGTCGTCAATCAGATCGTGATGTCTATACCGCCGTTTTTCATCGGTATACTTCTGACCTGTCTCTTCGGTCTCGTTTTCCATCTGTTCACACCGGGATATTACGTTTCCTTCAGGGAAAGCCCTGCGGGCTTTTTCGGATACCTCTTTTTCCCGGCTCTTTCCATAGCTATACCAAAGATATCCCAGTCGGTAAAGATGCTGAGAAGCCGCACCGGGGAGGAACTCGAAAAAGACTATATCAGGACGGCTTTCAGCCGCGGCATGAATACAGGCGCTGCCGTAAACTACCATGCTCTTCACAATGCTATCATTCCTGTCATATCGTTCCTTGCCGTATCTTTGGCGGAGATGCTTGCAAGCTGCATAATCATCGAACAGATATTCTCTATCCCGGGTATAGGCAGGCTCATGCTTTCTTCCATAAGCAGCAGGGATTTCACCGTGGTACTTGCCATAGTGGTCATTCTGGTGCTATGGGTCATAATCGTTAATTTCATAGCTGACATGATCTATCCTCTCATAGATCCGCGTATAAAGGTGAACAGATGAAAAAGATCCTAAAGTCTGACAACTGGTACCTTAAATGCGGTATCTTCATAACGGGATTCATCTTGATAGTGATCCTCATAGGGCAGTTCTGGACACCTTACGATTCCGGCTACATGGATGGCGCGGCAAGGCTTGAAGGTCCGTCTTTTGCCCATATCTTCGGTACCGATAATTTCGGAAGAGACATACTTTCCAGGGTCATCGAAGGCACCGGAACTACTTTTTTAGTTTCATTTTGCATCAATCTCATCGGACTTTTGGCGGGAACGATGATAGGAGCGGCGGCAGGATACAGGGGAGGTCTTTTCGACGATTTACTCATGCGTATTTGCGACGCCATCACCGCTTTCCCGAACGTGATGCTGGCTCTGGTCATAATAGCCGTATTCGGGTCCGGAGATCTCAACATAATATGGGTCCTCGGCATCCTGTTCATACCAAGTTATGCGAGGATAGTCAGGAGCCAGTTCGTGCAGCAGAAGAGCTGCAACTACGTGCAGATGGCAAAGCTCATGGGAGCAAGCCCTCTGCGCATAATATTCGTACATATACTGCCAAACATTTATTCCACGCTGCTTCCTGCGGCTACCATAGGATTCAACAACGCGGTGCTCGCAGAAGCGAGCATGAGTTTCCTTGGCGTAGGGGTGTCGGCGAACAAACCGTCTCTCGGACGTATGCTCAATGAAGCTCAGAGTTTCCTCGTCGGAGGAGCGCCCTGGTATGCAGCTTTCGTGGGACTTGCCATAGTGCTTCTGGTCATGGGGCTTTCGCTTTTAGGCGAGGGGCTTCAGAAAGAACAGCTCAGGGGGAAAAAGTGATGCTCGACGTTAAAGACTTAAGAGTACAATTCCTCACCAGCCCCCACAAATGGGCAGTCGACGGTGTGTCCTTCCATATGGACGAAGGGGAGATGATAGGTATCGTGGGCGAGTCAGGCTGCGGTAAGACCGTCACCGCCATGTCTCTTTCAGGACTTCTCAAAAAAAAGGACGTGAGGTACGAAGGCACCGTCAAACTGGACGGAAGAGAGATGCTCGACACCGACAGGGACAATATACGAAACCTGCAGGGCACGAGCCTGGCCGTAGTGTTCCAGGAGCCTTTAAGCGCTCTTGATCCCATAATGAAGGTGGGGCCTCAGGTCGAGGAAGCCATAATGGTACACCACCCCGAGATAAGCCCGGAAGACAGAAAGAAGATGGCTTTCGAGGCTATGGAAAATTCAGGCCTTTACGACCTGGAAAACGTATACGAGAGCTACCCCCATCAGCTTTCCGGAGGCATGCTCCAGAGGATATGCATAGCGGCCGCTATCATATCGAAACCCAGGCTCCTCATAGCAGACGAGCCTACTACGGCTCTCGACGTCACGACTCAGGCCCACATACTGGAGCTCCTCAAAAGGATAAACAGGGAACAGGGAACAGGGATAATAATGATATCCCACAACCTGGCCGTCGTGAACGCCCTGTGCTCGAGGATAATAGTTATGAAAGGCGGAAAAATCGTCGAGGACGGACCTGCCTATCAGATCAGGAACAATCCCAGGCACGAATATACGAAGCAGCTCATAGCCGCCATACCTACAAGAGAGAAGAAATACAGATAGATGCCCCCGAAACTCATATTAAAAGTGGATAACGTGAGCAACACCTATTATGAAACGGTCGGTGTCAGGAAGGTCGCGAAACCGGTCCTTGACTCCGTCAGTTTTGAGATGCTCAAAGGACAGATAGTGGGCCTGGTAGGCGAGAGTGGTTCCGGTAAATCGACTCTTGCCAAATGTATACTGGGCGTCATCGACTATACCGGAAGCATCACTCTGAATACTGAGAGACCGCAGATGGTATTCCAGGATTCGACTTCTGCCCTCAATCCATCCATGACGGTGGAAAGGATACTCGAAGAGCCTCTTATCATCAGAGGGGGAATGAGCAAAAAGGAAAGGTTGGATACGGTCGCAGAAGTGATCGATGCCGTAGGACTGAGCCCCGATCTTGCCAAGTCCAAGCCCGGTGAACTTTCCGGAGGGCAGAGACAGAGGGTATGTATAGCGGCAGCTATGATCTCCAAACCGGAACTGGTCATACTGGACGAACCCGTATCGGCTCTCGACGTGACTATCCAGGCTCAGATACTTGAACTTCTCGCAAAGCTCAGGAAGAAGTACAATTTCAGTTATCTTTTCATAAGCCACGATCTCAACGTAGTTTATCAGCTCTGCGATTACGTTCTCGTCATGAGGAGAGGAAAGGTCTTGGAACAAGGATATATCGACAAAGTGTACAACCATCCTGAAAACGATTATACCAAAGCTCTTCTTGCCGCGTCGGATCTTCTCATAGAATCTGCAGGCATAGGGAACTGAATTATCACAGGCAGCGTTTGCTGCCTTTTTTATTCGTTCATTTGATGGCGCTATGTGATATAATCAAAAGAGGTGAGACAAATCATATACAATTTATCAATACACATCTGAAAGGAGTGAAAACATGAATTTCACAACAATCGAAAAAGTTTATGCAAGACAGATACTCGACTCCCGCGGGAACCCCACAGTCGAAGCAGAAGTAACGCTGGTCGACGGGACCGTAGCTCTCGGCGCGTCTCCCAGCGGAGCATCCACAGGTGAATTCGAAGCTCTTGAACTCCGTGACGGAGATAAGAGCAAATACCTTGGAAAAGGCGTTCTCAAGGCAGTCGAAAACGTCAATACGGTCATTGCCAAGGCAGTAGTCGGACTTGATGCGGCTGATACCTATGCAGTCGACGCAGCCATGCTCAAAGCTGACGGAACGAAGGATAAATCCAACCTCGGAGCCAATGCAATCCTTGCCGTATCCATAGCTGCGGCAAGAGCGGCAGCCACATCTCTTGGGCTTCCTCTTTACCGTTTCCTAGGCGGAGTGAACGCTAACAGACTTCCTGTACCTATGATGAACATACTCAACGGCGGAGCCCATGCGGATTCTTCCGTAGATACTCAGGAATTCATGGTAATGCCGGTAGGCGCTTACAGCTTTGCAGAAGGACTTAGATGGTGCGCGGAAGTATTTCATAACCTCAAGAGCCTCATCAAAGAAATGAAGGACGTTACGGCCGTAGGAGACGAGGGCGGCTTTGCACCCAACAGCCTGGGCGGAGACGAAGACGCAATAGAGCTCATACTCAAGGCAATAAAGAAGGCTGGATATGAGCCCGGTAAAGACTTTATGCTCGCCATGGACGCTGCGGCTTCAGAATGGAAGAGCGAGAAAGGCAAAGGATATTATCACCAGCCCAAGAGCGGAAAGGATTTCACCTCCAAGACCCTTATCGATCACTGGGAGAGTCTCGTAGACAAGTATCCTATCATCTCCATCGAAGACGGACTCGATGAAGAAGACTGGGAAGGCTGGAAGGAAATGACCGACAGGCTCGGAAAGAAAGTACAGCTCGTAGGAGACGACCTCTTCGTTACCAATACGGAAAGACTTAAGAAGGGCATCGAACTTGGATGCGGAAACTCCATCCTCATCAAGCTCAACCAGATCGGTTCCGTTTCCGAGACTCTGGAAGCCATAAAGATGGCTCACAAGGCGGGGTATACGGCAGTAACTTCCCACCGTTCCGGCGAGACGGAAGACACCACTATTGCTGATCTTGCAGTAGCTCTCAATACGGCTCAGATCAAGACAGGTGCCCCGTCGAGAAGCGAACGTGTCGCAAAGTACAACAGACTTCTCCGTATAGAAGAAGAACTTGGCGCAGCTGCGGTCTATCCCGGAAGAGACGCATTCTAAAATCTGATACGAAACATATGCCGCTGTCTGTTTAAAGCAGGCAGCGGTTTTTTAATGCATAGTGTTATTTCTTTATCATCGATGCCTTAGACCCTTAATTCTCCTTAAAAAATACATATTATTGACGAAGTAGGTAGTATATAATCATCATGGACGTATACATTGGATACGCCCAAGGATATAGGGATATAAAAGGGAATCATTATGGAAAAAGAAAACAGAGAATTCGACGAAAAGGCTCTTCTCGAAAAAGTTGAGAAAGCTGCCATGGAAGGCGCAAAGAAGGGCGCCCGCGGTTCTGTCGGAAAAGACTTCCTCAAAGTCATTTTCGGCAAACTTATAGTGCCTACGCTTCTCATTCTTGCGATCATGCTGCTCATACTTCCAAAGTTCAGCATGAACAATTACAAACTCAAGAACCTGTTCAAAAGGGAAGAAGCCGTGGAGAATCAGGACCTTACTCTGGAAAACTACGGATTCTTCGGATATACAGCAGCAGATTTTGCTGAAGTCGTTCTTGGAGACGGATCACAGCTTAAGAAGGTACAGGTCCTCACATACAAAGTATCTGACGTCGCTACCATAACGTCTGCTGGTCTTGGCGATCTGTCTATTTTCAGCAAGACCAAGAGCATCACATACAACGGTACCGCGGTGTACACCGTGGATCTCAGCAGGCTGAACGTATCGAGCTTTGAAGTGGATAAGGAAAACAGAAAACTGACCATGAAGATACCTCACGCGCAGCTTGAGCCTGTGAACATCCAGAGCAGCGATATAGAGTTCGGAGAAACTGAAAACGGACTTCTGAGTTTCGGAGAGCTCAAACTCACTCCGGAACAGATGGCCGAGGTACAGACTGCAGCACAGGAGAAGATGGTAGCCAAACTCACAAAAGAGAATATCGCCGAGCAGGCCGACAGATTCGCTCAGATGACGGTATTCGAGATCTATCAGCCCCTCGTCAACAAGGCGGCCTGGGGATATACCCTGGAAGTAGTATTTATAGACTAACATCGTTATTAGATCACCTGCATTTCATGCAGGTGATTTTATATTTTCGTCTGTTTCTGTCATATATGTGTGTGATATAATCAAAATGTAAAAAGGTAATTATTTCTCATTAAACGAGGTATATACAATGAAAGGTAAAATCAAACAGCTCATCATCTGCGCCGTGGCGCTGGCAGTCCTTGTACCGCTGGGATTCGTCACCAAGCTCTTTTCCCTTCAGGATCTCAAGGATATAACCTTCGATCTTACGAAGGTATGGAAACTCCTTGTGGTCGTATTCGTCGTTCTGGTGATAGAAAACATAATCACCATGATACTCGAGTCCATAAAGCCTAAGAACCACCGCGCACGTTCCGTACTGTCCATCACTGCAAGCCTTTTCAAATATCTTGCATTCATAGTGATACTTTGCTGGGGACTTACCATACTGGGCGTCAACGTATCGACCATCGTAGCCAGCATAGGGATCGTGGCCTTGATCGTAGGCTTCAGCGCTGAAAGCCTGATAGCCGACGTAGTCAACGGCGCTTTTATGCTTTTTGAGAATCAGTATAATGTGGGCGACATAGTCGAAGTGAACGGTTTCAGAGGGACCGTTTCCAAGATCGGTATCAGGACTACCTGCATAACCGATGTCGGCGGAAACGTAAAGATCGTGAACAATTCCGACATGAGGAACATACTCAACAGATCTGATAATCTCTCCTATGCCGTAAGCGATATCGCTGTTCCCTACGGAACCGATTTCGAGAAGCTCGAAAAAGAGATTCCCGGCCTTATGGAAGAGATATTCGAAAAGAACAAGGAAATGTTCAAAGCTGTGCCTGATTACAAAGGCATACAGCAGCTCGCAGACAGCGGGGTAGTTCTCCGTTTCGTCGTAAACGTAAACGAAAAAGATATCTATACCGGAATGAGAGTCCTCAACCATGACCTCCTTCTCGGATTCAGGAAACTGGGCGTAGAGTGTCCGTTCCCGCAGGTAGACGTCCACAGCAAGTAATATGGCATACAATTACATTGTGGAAGGCGGCGTAGATCCTGCATCGGAATACAGAGTTCCTACAGAGAACGTCTCCCTTCCTAAAAGTGAATATTACGGGCAGAAAACAGTCAGCGAGACCCGTGCCGTAAAGAAATCGGTGCTGAAGTCTGTCGCTGCGCTTCTTTCTGTCGTCACCATCGTAAGCGCTTCATTCGGAATAGATTTCCTGGGACCTTCGTCTTCGGATGTTCCTGTTCCGGCAGGGAATAATTTCCCGAAACTCAGCAACCTCTATCCGGATTTTGCAGGCGAATACGCCTGGGGCGAATACGGCTCAGAGGAATATCTGAGAGTCGTGGTGCCTGAAGACGATAAATATACTTACCTTGTGATGGGCGGAGCCTGGGAATCCTTCGGAAACAGCCTTGGTACAGCTGAAGGCGCAAGTTACGATAAGAAGACCAATACTCTGACCCTCGATCATTGCAAACTGGATGTAATCGATGCGAACCTTATGGGTAACGGCTTTACGATAAATGTTATAGACGAGTGCTATGTAGGAAGCATAAGGATGTGGGGAGCCTATTACGGAGGCAGTCTTACTGTTACGGGCCCCGGCAAACTGTACGTCGGAGAAAATATGACTTTCGAAGGTGAATTCAGCCAGACCTGCCTTATGGTAGATGCTGAACTTGAAGTTTTCGGAAGTATAACCATAAGCGCTACGACTATGGATCAAGGCGTATATTACAGTCCTACTCTTACCATAACGGGAGGAACACCTGCGTCGGGCGATTTCTTTACCTACTCAAGAGGTGAGTACGATGAGAACGGTAATGTCATTACAGTGGAAGCCGTCATCAGCGAGATAAGGGGAGAAAACGGCGAAAGGTACTACGATTGTGCTGTAGTCGATGACTCGGGGAATATAGCCGAGCACATTACATTCTCGAAATAGTTACGTATATTTTGCCCAAAAGCTGCGGGAGCAATCCTGCAGCTTTTTGTGATGCTTTTGATGACACTTTTTTTGATATCTTGAAAAGACTGGATTTCTGTCCGTTACGATATCGCAACAGGATTGTTACACGGTTGTGAAATATTTTTGCTTTGCCGAAGAAAATCAAGTGATTTATAGCCCAAAAGCAAATTATTACGGTATTTAATACGCAGAAAATGCGGGTTTTGAGGTAAATTTCATTGCATGCATATATATAAATATGATAGAATACGTTGGTTAAAAATGTCTATAGTTTTATTTGCCTGAGAGGAACAAATAAATGAACGATATTCTCAGATATTTGAAGAAAATTGCAGCGCTTCTTCTGGTGCTCGTCATGGTCTTTGAGTTCCTTCCTTCTTCGGCCTTTGCCTTTGGTACAGATACAGAAGGAGAGGTTTTTGAAGTAAGAAGTTTGGAATCCGAAGCGCTTCAGGAAGAAGGACCAAAGGAGGCTCCCGAAGAGGGTACAAGATCCGGCGCCACTCTGACCGCAACCTGCGGAGATTTTACCGTCACCGTAGAAAACGCTCCCGAGGGAGCAAGCCTTTCAGTGAGCGAGGCGACGGGATACGATGACTTGATACAGCCGTTTTTGGCGACAGAGTACCTTGTGTATTTCGCGCTGGATATCTCTTTGGGCGATATCAGACCTGCAGAAGATATGACAGTGACCGTAGAAGGCGATCCTCTTATCAATGCAACCACTACTGCTAAGCTCCTTCATATAAAGAGCGGGGTCGCGCAGGTAGTGGGCGGCTATACGCTGCTCGGCAATAAAGTCACTTTCACTATTCCCGCAAACGGCGACGATCTTTTCTCCCCGTTCATTTTTGCAGAGTCTACCTGGCACGTTGTAAGGAATCTCATGCTCAACTGGGGATTCGAATGGGTCAACGGCGGAGGCGGAGCCGGTGAAAACTATGAATACACTGACCTGGCGCAACACAATCTCCGTTTCCATCCGCAAAGATGGATAATGGGTGACTATACCAATACCAGCGTTACTCTTCAGTCTGCCAATGTTGTCATTAAGATGAACGTTGCAGGAGCCAAGGATGACTGGCTTCCCGTAGGATCGGTCCGTTTCGAGCTTCCCGCGCACGTATTCTATTCTTGGAACGGCACGGGCGTAGACAGTGTCGTCACCCAGCTTCCCAAAGCGCCCAATACTAACGACGAGTCTGTTTTTAACTGGTATACAGATGAAGCAACAGGCAAGATTATCGTCACCAACCATTCGCCTATAAACGGCGGCACTAATTTCGCCGCCGAGTTTTCCTATGAGGTGGATCCTCTTGACGTGGACGGAGGTTATCCTGACGAAGCGGCAGCAGAAGCTCAGGGATTCGTTCCGAAGACCACTTTCAGCGACGATGAATTCGATGCAGGCGTTACGTCCGGCGGAAGTGATATTGACCGTTTCTGCTGGAACAGAAACGGAGTTTACCTTTGGAAAGATTTTTATCATCATGACATCGAATGCCGCGTGACTGTCGATGACGAGGGCGACGGGGTGCTCGATAAGGACGAGACCAACAGTGACCTGTCCGTAGAAATGATGACACGCGCAGGCGGATACGTTTATTCCGACCCTCAGTCAGATGAGAACAACGGAATATATATGGCATGGCAGAACACCTGGGGTACTACGACGGATGAACCGGACGAGTATTTCTATATAGTGTGGGACGTTGAATACGGAAGACTCGGGTCACGTGCTGCCACACAGCCTTGGGAGATATATACGGCGTACGAAAATGATTTCGAAGCCATAAAAATAGGCGATAAGACCTTTAAAGGCACTTATGTCGGTATGCTGCGTACGAGCGGCTTGAATTACGGCATTCCTAACAGAGACAGAGATTATAGGGATTACTATATGATCGATGGAGGTGCTTATTCGAATATAGGCATCCGGAACAACAGGCATTTCGTATTCGCAACCACCGGATTCAGTGACGGGAGATATCAGCAGACTGGATACAGCAGCAATGAGGGAGAATCATCCGGAAAGACCGCTTCCGAACACTTCCCCGGTGTATATTTTGCAGTTCTTGTCAAATATCCCATGCAGGAAGTTCTGGTCGCATGCCATGAGATCAACCCAGCGACCGGTGAACCTTACGTGGACCTTGTAAACGACGGGCTCGTTATCAGGGGCATGTTCGACGTTACCGAGGAATGGGAAGCGAAAACAAAGGAAAGCAACGAACAGAGTCGTTACACCATAGTTAGAAAATCTCCTGCTCAGAACCGCTTGTTCCTTCGCGACGGAAGCGGAGAAGGTGTTTTCTACAAAGAAAAATACAGGAGCAACAACCCCGGAGACTATATCAGAGGCGCACAGACTGTTCTTGATGACGGCCTTGTGCTTGACGTGCTGTCTACGACCTTCGATGGTTATACGAGATATCCGTGGCATTTCTGCTATGACGGTACTTCTTCAACGAACAGAGCCAGCATAAAAGGACAGCACATCATACTCGAAGAAGATCAGATGATGATGTCCTCCGCCAATGCACTGCATTCGCAGGGATGGCAACCTAACAGCAGTACGCCGAACGCATATCCGACAGGTACCGGAAGAGACGGAGACGGAAACGTATTTCTCGTAGGAGATGAAGGCGACTATATCCTGACCGGATTCAATATAGTCAAATTCAGCGAATATAACGGGACATACGCAGCGGGTGTATGGAAGACGAATGCTTCCCCGTCGACAGCGTACAGCACCTATGAGCCGATATATGTTTACGTAAGGCTGAAGGGTGCTGAGGATTTCGTTCCCTATTGCGTTACGATTAAGGACCCCAACCATTGGTGGTCATATGGCAATAACGATTTCGTGATACCGTATAGATGGAACGGTGAGATGAACGAGGACGGCACTCCCGTAAGGGGCGCAGAGATCGGAACAAGCAACAGACATATCATTCTGCCTGCAAATACCGTCGATATTAAATTCGTTCATGACAGCAGCTTCTACCGTACGCATCTGGACGTAGCGATAACGGTAAAAATATATCCAACGGAAAAAGTCCAGGATCAGATCAGGCATGATATGTACTATGTCAATGGTTCCGGACTTTCTGCCCCGTGTCAGACTTACCTGAAAAATATAGCGAGTTTCAAGGTATACGACCGCGATACGGGCGCCAAGGACGGAGACTATACGGGTACGCCGCGCCTAAGCGGGGATAGTTACGCACCCGGTAACGCGATCGATGTGATCTGGAAACTGACAGCAGTAAACAGCAGTCTTACAGTAACAAAATCATCAAGCGTGCCCGCAGATTCCAATGCGGCGCAGCAGGCTGCTGCCTTGCAGAGCAAAGAGATAGCATATATAAAGCTTCACGCCACGAATTCCGTTCAGGCGAGCCAGGAAATAGTGGGTGCAACGGACGTAGAGGACCGTTACAAACTCATTTCCGGAGTGTTCTACGACCTGCTTCCTAAGGGTACTTCAGTACAGGAGGGAAGCGTGTTCGGAGCGTACAATCAGCAATACAGTTCCCATCAGGGAAGCGCTGCGTCATATCCGTCGCTGGCTCCGCATAAATTTGCGGGCAGAGATACCTATGACGGACATACTTACTATTTCCTGACCGAGGATGATTTCTCCGTACAGACAGAGTACATCGAGGATCTGGATCAGTATATGCTCATAATAGAGTATTCGTTCCCGGATCCGAAGCTCAGCCATCCCGGAGATACGTGGGAATGCTATATGGATTTCTATTTCATCCTTGAAAACAGTTTCCAGAATATACGCGCCCGCGGGACGTCGACGGAGAATTACGTCGGTTTCGAGAACACGCTCAAGGACGAGGACGGGAACATGATAGGAGGCGGCAAAACAGTTGAAGCAAGCCGTGTAACGAAGTTGCCCGCCAGTATCAGAGCCCCATTCAAAGAAATAGCTGACAGAAATCCGGTTTCCGGATTCGGAAGCTGCAGCATCAAGTGGAATACGGTAACGGTCATACAGTCCGGATTCACAAAAATGGTCGCAGCGCCTGAAACATTGAACGGTCTGCCTCAGAACAAGGATTTCGATTCTGACGGCGGACGCGTAACTGTGGGGAACCGCTACGTTTACAGGATCCAGTATACGACTGAAGAAAGCACACGAAGCAAGGATATCGTAATCTACGATATCTTCGAGAGCGGCACTCTCGATGCTAACGGCCAGCCCGGGGAGACTTCGTATTGGAAGGGCAAATTCCAGTCCGTAGATATAGATGCGATCAAAAATACTCCTTGCGACGGCCAGGCAACGAATGTGAAATGCGCTCCTGAAGTCTACTATTCCACGACGCTGACGGAAAGAGTCGGACTGGGGCAAGACTGGACGGATCTTACCAATGAGGATATTTGGACGAAGACCTGTCCGGATGATCCTTCCACAGTCACTGCCATCGCTATCGACTGCAGAAAAGCAACCAACAACGCGGACTTCCATCTGGGCGGCAAGACGACTTTGACCGCATACGTCAATATGGTAGCTCCTTCTGAACTTCCGGATCCAGACGATCCAGATCTTCCTGCTATAAACGCAGCTCTTGTGTCTGCCATGGATTTCAGGAACGTACCGGGAGATATCCATACGGTCCCGGTAGAGCAGATGTCACGTACGAGCATACTGCTAAGAGACACGGACGTGAGTCTTGTAAAGAACTCAGATCCGGACGGACATATAGACGGAACTGTCACAGATGATAAGAGATGCCAGGTCAAGCCCGACGGGACCGGCACCATCGTATACCGTCTGACCTTAAGGAACACCATGCCTTTCGACTGCAACGATATAGTGGTCACAGATCCCATACCCGCAGGGCTGAGCTTCGACAAAGTGACGGTAAGACTGAACGGTGCTTTGACCGAGTCTGACGGAGATTCCACTCTGGGATTCAGATACGAACTTGCCGACGACGGAAGGTCCTTCACCTTCTATATCGACCAGCAGCATCCGACGGTTCTCGGCGAGGACGAAGACGGAAATACAACGGTAGTAACGGATAAAGATACGAGTATCTACATCTATACCACAGTCGACGAACTCAAAGACGCAGAGGGCAAGCAGGTCTTTGCCCGCAACTACGATAATACCGCGACTCTGGTATCAGCCAATAGTAAAGAGATCGGCGATGATACGGAGACTATGTATCACCGTGCCGAGACATACAGGGTAGATATAGAGAAGGAGTGGAAAGACTCCAACGACTATGAACACGTAAGACCTTCGAAGATCATTCTTACGCTCAAGTCGAATTACGTGACTAAGGACGAAAACGGCGATGACATAGTGAAGAACAACGCCGTGGTCGACGAGAACGGCAACCCGCCGACTCTTGAGATAGTTCCCGATGAAAACGGGAATTGGAAAGGCAGTTTCGGATTCCTGCCAAAATATTTCGTAGAGACGGACGATGCCGACTACGAGAATCCGAACACATGGCACGAGATCAAATACACCATAGAAGAGGAAGCGATTTACGATCCTGCAGACGATACTTCAGTTATCTATGATACGGATTATTCCGAGCTTTCAGATATAGGAAACGTATTGACAGTTAAAGTTACCAACACCCACGTGCCCAGGGTCGGAGCCCTGAACATAAGAAAGTACATCGGAGTATTCGAACTTTCGGAAGATGCGACTTTCGTGTTCGATGTGGTTGCAACAAAGGGCAAGGATGTGAACGGAGATCCAGTAGTTGTATATACCAACGTAGCGGTGCTGACTATAAGCAAAGAGAACCCCTCAGGATCTCTCAGCACCATCCTTGAAAATATACCTGCAGGTGCGCTGGTAACTGTTACGGAAGTCTACACAGGCTCTCATTATATACTCAAATCAGATCCTGAAAAGACCGCTACCATAGTAGCAGACGATACAGTCTCCGTAGACTTCACCAATGACTATAGTTATGAAGAAAAGGGCGGCCACGGAGCTGCCAACATATTCGATCCGGATGACAGTGATCTCGGATGGAAATGGACAAGGGCCTATAGCACTAAGCTGGAAGACCAAACTCTACCGGATGCAGAGGAGGACTAAACGGTTATGAGAAAAAAGACATTAATTCTTAGCCTGCTGGCTTTGGCATTGATACTGTGCGTTTGCATAGAGCCGGCAATGGCGTACTTCACGGCCAACGATAAGGCGGACGGGAAAGTTCCGATCTATTTCGGCACTAGGACTGAAATAGAAGAGGAAGTCAAAGACTTCGTTAAGAGCGTAAGGATAATGAACACGGGAGGAAAGAATCCTCAGTATGCAGAGGCTGTATGGGTAAGAGCAAAAGCCTTTGCAGGATCATCTTATACGCTTACGTTCGAAGGAGAGGAAGGCTGGAGTACAACACCTGATGAAAACGGATGGTACTACTTCAACGTGCCTGTCGAGGTCGGAGAAGCGACGACGGTCCTTAAGGTCAGCATCAAAGGCGTACCTGCAAAAACAGACGAAGATCATGCATTCGCTCAGTTCAACGTAGCAGTGGTTCATGAGACGGCGCCTGTCCATTACAACGAAGACGGTTCTTACAAAGCTGCCGACTGGACTGCAAAATTTCCGGATGACGATAATACAACAGGAGGTAACTGAAGATGAAAAAGAATAGAAAATTTTTAGGAAGACCTGCTGTT
Source organism: Bacillota bacterium (assembly GCA_017432725.1). Lineage (GTDB taxonomy): Bacteria > Bacillota > Clostridia > Peptostreptococcales > Anaerovoracaceae > RUG13409. The sequence goes on along the minus strand of JAFRIQ010000057.1, from coordinate 9,852 downwards.
ACTGCCGGACTTCTCATATTAGCCCTTGGTCTTCTTCTCGGAAGCACCGTCGGCGGGATAAGAGCAGACCTTACTCTTGAATCGGAATATCACAAAGCGCAGGCTCAGCTTGCCGAACTGGATATAAAAATCGTGGAAAACGGTAAAGAAGTCAGCGGAGGCGATGCGCTTCTTCAGGATCTTTTGAGCCGTGCAGAAGATACAAAACTCAGGGTCGGAAAGAAATACGAAGAGACTCTCGCCGTCAAGAACAGCGGCGATGCGGACGAATACGTAAGAGTTACCGTATATAAATACTGGATAGATGAAAAGGGAGAAAAGTTCCCCGAAATGGATTCAAAATGGATCATCCCCGGTTTTGAGACCGAAGGCAAGTGGTCTATAGACACCGCTTCGACTACCGAAGAAAGAACAGTTCTTTATTATTCGGAGATCCTGGAAGCGGGAAAGACGAGCGATCCTTTCATCACGAGCATTACCATTGACGACGATGCTACGAAGCAGGTGACTCAGACAACGTCAGTGAGCGGCAACGTTACAGTGATCACGACGACTTATGATTATAACGGAAAACAGTTCTGTCTCGAGGTTTACGCCGACGGTGTACAGACTCACAATGCGTCAGACGCTAAGATAAGCGCCTGGGGACTTGATAAGTAAGGAGGAAGAAAGAGATGAAGAAAAAGATCATTGCATTGCTCCTTGCAACATTATTAGTGGTTCTTTCCTACGCTGCGGTATACGCAGATCATCTTAAGGGAAAAGAAGGGTGGGAAGTGGAACTCAATGCTTCCGAAGAAGTGGTCAGCACTTTTGACAGTGATGAGATCGCCGACGCATTCAGCAATCTCCAGCCCGGTGACGACCTCACCCTTACGGTAAAGGTAAAGAATACGAGCGACAAAGAAGTAGATTGGTACATCCTCAATCAGGTAGTGCATTCTCTTGAAGACAACAGTAAGAACAATGCTTCAGGCGGATCATATACGTATGTACTGAGCTACGTTGACTCTAAGGGAAACGATAACGAACTTTACAACAGCGAAAGAGTCGGAGGAGAATCCGCGGACTCCAAAGCTCCCGAAGGACTTCACGGAGCGGACAGCGCACTTAAAGATTATCTCTATCTTGAGCGTATGGCACCTAAGGGCGAAGGCACAGTCACCCTGTTCATAGCGCTTGAAGGAGAAACTCAGGGCAACTCATATCAGGAAACTCTTGCAGATCTTCAGATGAGATTTGCAGTAGAACTGGTGCCTGACAGAAAGATCATAACCGGAGACAGCGGCAAAGACTTGAGCAAGGTATATATCGGCATGTGCGTAAGCGGCATAGCCCTCCTCGTCCTTGGTCTCGTTTCTCTTGCCGGCGATAAAAAGAAAAAGAAGATAAAGAATACAGCAGCAATGCTTCTTATCTTTGCGCTGCTTTTTGCAGCTATGCCTCAGGGCATTTTTGCAGCAGATAACGTAGTCACGTATCACGTCAGAGTGTACGCGGGAAACCCTTCAATAGGTAAACTTACTGTAGGGGACGGAAAGGTGTATGAAGAAGACGTCGCTTACGGACAGACCTTCAGTTTTGACCTTAAAAATAACGTTGAGATCGTTAACAAAGAATACTTTGCAAAAGGCATAAGAGAATCCGGAAAGGATAACTCCACTTACAACGCTACGTCCTTCAAGATCGTAAGAGACATAGATTACGTAGTCGCATACGGAATGGAAAGTACGGCAGTCACTTACACGGTGAACTACGTTGATGAAAACGGCAATCCTTTGATGGAGAGTGCGACCTTTTACGGAAACGTAGGAGATAAACCGGTAGTAGCATTCAAATATCACGAGGGATACCAGCCTCAGGCATACAATCTGACTAAGACCCTGAGTGCCGATCCTGATGAGAACGTATTTACGTTCGAATATACGGAAATTCCTGAAACTCAGACTATAGTCATACCAGGCGGCCCCGCAGGTCCTGCAGGACAGCAGGGTGGTCAGCAAGGCGGAGAACAGCAGGAAGGTCAGCAGGGCGGAGAGCAGCAGGGAGGAGATAACGTAAATCCTAACCCCAATCCCAATCCCGACACCAATCCTGAGCCTGTAGACATTATCGACATAGATCCGCCTCTCGCTCCGGGAGAACCTGCATGGAAATCCTGGCCCGCATGGGTCTGGGCTGCAGGAGGAGCAGGCATTGTCGGACTTATTGCCATACCTATCATCATTATTGCCAAGAGAAGAAAAGATGATGATGACGATGAGGATGAAGAGTAGTTATTGTATTGAATCTATTTCTTGTTAAAAAAATGAAACGATTTTTAAATTATTTTAAGAAAGCAGCTGCACTTCTGATAGTGCTCATCATGGTCTTTGAAATATTGCCGACTGCGGTTTTCGCCAGCGACAATGAAATAGGAGAGACTGTGATCGAGGTCCAGAATGGGCCTGTCGAAGTGACTGAAGAAGGCGATGGGGAGGAAGCACTGCCCGGGGAGATAAGTGAGCCCCAGACAGTTGAACCACTTTCTGAAGCGCCTGCAGCTGTTCCTAAAGAAGATATAAACGCAGAGCCTAAAGCAGCTTCGAGACGGATATGGAGCGGTACGGTCGGAGACTATTCCATTACTATAACCAACGCTCCTGATTTTGGTGCGACGGATGTAAAAAAGAATACAGACTACGACCAGGATCTTATCAAGGAAGCAATGCACAATAAGTTTGAAGAGATATTTGCTCTAGATTTCGGATTCCTTGATGTAGCGCAGTTCTTTATCCCCATAGAGGATACGATGACCGTTACTGTTTCCGGCGGGAATATTTCTTCAAAAACCAACAACTCCAAACTCTGGCTGATCAAAGGGGACTCAACGGAAGCGGTCAGTTTTACGTCGGTAGATGAAAACACCATATCGTTCGATATATCAAAAGATACATGGCTGGACGTCAGGACTTATGTTTTCGTAAATCCCAGCGGAGACTGCAGTGAGACAGATCAGACCAATATAGGTGAATACCATGTTGCCTGGAGTTTCAAGTGGGCTAACGGAATAGACGCTTCCGGATCCGGAAAGAATTACGAGTATAAAAACCCTGAAACGGGAGAAGCGGATGAGACATATCTGTTCTTCCATCCGCAGGATACCGCTACTCAGGGCGCAGCTCTGGAGGTCACCATTGCATTCACCGGTACTCAGGATCAGTCTGTTCCGGCAGGTTCAGTGGAAGTGCGTATCCCGGCATTCGTTTTTGCGGGATGGAATGGAGCTAAAGCTGATTCCATCGAGACGATGATCCCCGAGGCGCCTGCAACGAATAACGAGACTTTCTATAACTGGAGACTCGATGAAGAGACCAACGAAATAGTAATATCCAACTGGGCGACCATAGCCGGAAACGATTATTTCCATGAAAGCTTCACGTACAAAGTCAAACCTCTCGACGTAAACGGCGGTTATCCCGACGAGGAAAAAGCAAAGGCAAAAGGGTTTACAGCGCCAAAATATGCAGAAGGAAATACTGCCGGCGCAGGTGATGTAGCCGGAGTCAAGGATATCGACCGTTTCTGCTGGAACTATAAAGAAACATCAAGTTCTACCGGAGAGTATCTCTGGAAAGATTACTACAAGAATACAGGCATAAACTGCACCATCACCATAGACACGGATCAGGATCACGAGAATCCGGATTATTACGATTATCATAATCAACTTTCTCTGGCCATGGTTACCCGCGCTATAGGTATCATGTACACGAAGCCTCAGCCCGACGGAAAAAGCGGCGTTTACCTTGCATGGCAAAGCACCTGGGGTCCAAAACCTGATGATGCTGACGATTACGTCTATGTAATCTGGGATGTCAACTACGGACGTCCCGGTGCCCGCGCAGCGAACCAGCCCTGGATAGGCGACGTTGCTTATGACGCGTCTTTCCCAGCTATTACTTTTGAATCTGAGGACGAGACGGTAGAGCTTTTCGGTGAACAGATCGGAGAGATGAAGGCCACCTGGCCGATCACCGGAATACCAAGCAACAAGACTCAGAGCCATTGGTCTGTATTGACCGTATGGGGTGGTGACAGCAGCAGGGGCTATTATACGAATATAGCAAGGGATACTCACAATACCACTGACAGAACGCACGTATTCTCCTTTGCAGTATCCAAGTACGGACAGATAGGACTTGCAGGCAGGATCGGTACATCGCCTTCAAGTACAGGGTATGTTACGCAATGGTCTAAAATATCGAGTCCCGGAGATGACGGATGGCATACTATCCATTACGCCGTTCTTGTCAGATACGATAAGTCGGATATCCTAGAAAATGCTGAAAAATTCGGTATAGACCTTGAAAGAAAAGGATTGGAGATACGCGCACGTTATACTGCGGACGAGACCTGGGAGAGCGGTTACAAACCCCAGCGCTCATCTGTCGGCGTAGCAAAGCTGTTCGTAAGTGTACGCGAGGGCAAGGGCGTATTTTCAAAACATAAGGGATCGAATCCCCAGACAAAGGGAGGTCAGTCAGTACTTCTTCTCGATGAGCCCGTAACCCTTTCCTTCAGAAACTTTGACGGATTCAGACGCTATCCGTACAGGATGTCCTATGACGGTACTTCGCCTTCATATACTGTGAACGTGACCGACGATAACGGAAGTACGGTCGCTGAATCGAGATTGTACGGGCAGAGGATTGTTATTACAGAGCGTTGGCTCATGCTTTCATCTGCCGGAGCAACAGTTCCCAAAGGGTGGCATCCGGAAGGATACAATTCCGGGACAGAAGATACTCCCATCGGACCCGGCGTAGATGACGGAAATACGATCCTTACGGACGAGGATTATACTATCCCATTTGCGGATATTGAGACATTCAGGGATTATGAAGGCACCTATTCTATGGGTACCTGGACTGAAGCCGGTCTTTATCCGTACTTGAAGACCAACCCTATATTCGTATATATACGTTACAAGAATACGAGTGAATATATTCCGTATTTCGGGTTTAAGTACAACAGTAGCGGCACTTTGACCGGATATCTGGTCAAAACGGAGAATGGACAGCCGGTTTATGATGAAAACGGACAGCCTGTTTTGTCTACGACCAAGACGACGGTAAGTGATCAACACAACATGCTTCCTAAAAATGTTACGGGAGTCAGGTTTGAACATGAAACGGGCAATGAAGTTCTCAGGTCTGTCATAATAGTCAACATAGGTGTGACTCTGAATCCTACGGAACGCGTAAAAGACGTGATACAGGATGACGTGGACGCGAAGGTATCGACCTACGTTAAAAATATTGCCGACTGTGAAGTGTACAAAGGGCTTCCCGAAGGAAGCGATGCGACCGGTTACGAAAGCGAACCGTGGCTCGATCTTGACAGCTACGGCGGCGGAAAAACCGATGCAAATGACGTTATTTGGGAACTTACCGGATCCAGTCCTTATCTGGAGTTAAGGAAAAACGCCTACGTTCCGGACGGTACTGATCCGGAGCAGATTGAAGCTGCAAAAGACGGCAAAGAAATAGCGTTTATACAGCTCAGAACTACGAACCGTTCCGACCTGTCGACCAACATTACCGACAGCAGCCATGTTCAGGACAGATTCAAGACTCTGAAAGGAACTTTCTTCGACCTGCTTCCGAAAGGGACCAGCCCGCAGAGCGGATCTTTCATCGGAGTATATACTACGACATGGAGTTCTCACCAGTACGCTGCGTCAGACTACAACAAAATGTTCAAGCCGTACAAGAATGCTGGCAGATCGGTAAATATAGACGGAAGCTGGTATTTCCTCAGCGAGCAGGAGTATCAGGTATCTACGGAGTATATACCCGAGCTTGATCAGTATCTACTGCGCATAGATTATGAATTTGCAGATCCCGGATACAACTATTGTCCGGACAGTACGTGGTACTGCCATATGCACTTCTACTTCATACTGGAGAACAGTTTTGAAAACATCCGTGCTCGCGGCAACGTGACCCCGAACTACACTGCGTTCATGAGCACGAAGGAAGGGATCATTGCAAAGCCCGGCAGTTCATACAGGATCACCGCGGCCAACCTTTACAACAGCGAAGACGTTGCCCAGCTGTTCAGAGATCAGACGGCTGTAGCCGACGGCAACGCGGGCTGTGCGAAGACGAATATTTCGTGGAATGCAGTCACTGCTCTTGAGGCCAACTTCAGCAAGACTGTTACAACTCATGAAACTTTGAACGGTGTCAACCAGCTGGAAGACTACACGTCAGACGGCGGCAGGGTGACCGTAGGAAGCAGATATACCTACAGGCTCAGAACGACGAATATGCCGACTGCAAGAACGGACGATATCATCTTCTATGATATTTTCGAGACCGGAGTTGCAGGTATCGGAGACGATCCGCACGATGATATTTCATACTGGCAGGGTAAATTCGAATCTGTCGACGTAAGCCTCATCGCCAATACTCCGACAGACCAGGAGGGCGTATCAGCCAAGTGCGCACCCGTCGTGTACTATTCGACGGTACTGAGTAAGATGATGGATCTTGCCGATGAAGAACTCACGCAGGACATACTGTTCGATCTTGACGATACCGAAGTATGGTCGGCTGTTTGCCCCGATGATCCTTCAACGGTAACGGCTATCGCCATAGACTGCAGAAAGACGAACAAGAAAGACTCAAACGGCGAGTATATCGACTTCCATCTTGGACCTGAAGCATCCTTGACGGCATACGTCAATATGGTAGCTCCGACGACGCTTCCGGAGTCGGATCCTCTGGCTCCCACCGTGAACGGCGCCATACTGTATACAAGACCTTTCAATACGGTCCCCGGAGATATACATGGTGATCCGGATACCCTGATGTCCAAAGCATCCCTTTCGCTCAGAGATACAGAAGTGACTCTTGTGAAGAATTCTGATCCCGACGGACATATAGAAGGAGAGGTGACTGACGACAAGAGATGCCAGGTGGAACCGGACGGAACGGGTACGATAGTATACCGCCTGACTTTAAGGAATACTATGCCTTTCGACTGTCATGACATAGTCGTGACCGACCCGATACCCGAATACCTGACGTTCAACGCCGAAGAGGGCATCACTGTCAAACTCAACGGAGCTGTGAATGCAAGCAGCGGCACTGATACAACCGGTTTCAGATACGAACTTGCCGATGACGGAAGAAGCTTTACCTTCTATATCGCCCAGCAGCATCCGACGACTTTCGTTAAGGATGATGAAGGCAACAACGTTCTGGACGATGAAGGAAATCCCGTAGTCAGCACCAACAAGGATACTGTTATCTATATCCCGGTAACGGTCGACGAACTCAAGGATGCCGAAGGCAAGCAGGTATTCGCACGCAATTACGACAATACCGCTACCTTGGTATCAGCAAACAGCAAAGAGATCGGCGACGATACGGAAACAATGTATCACCGTGCCGAGACATATAAGGTAGATATAGAAAAAGAGTGGCAAGATTTCGGCAACTACGACCGCACAAGACCTTCGCAGATCGTACTGACCCTTAAGTCCAATTACCTTACCGAGGGTGAAGAAGGAAACGTTATCGTAAATAATAACGCGGTAGTGGATGAGAACGGAAATCCTCCGACTCTTACTATCACGCCCGATGAAGACGGCAACTGGAAAGGAAGCTTCACATTCCTTCCAAAGTATTTCATCGATACAGACGATGCCGACTACGAGAATCCCAACGCATGGCATGAGATCAAGTACGTCATAGAAGAAGAACCTATTTACGATCCTAAAGATGATTCGGAAGATAAAGTTCCTATCTATGAAGTCAGCTACGATCCTCAGGAAACTGACGAAGGCACGTTACTGGTCAAGGTCACCAACATACACGTGCCCAGAGTCGGAGATATCCGCATCAGGAAGTATATCGAAAGATTCGAACTATCAGAGGATGCGACCTTCGTATTCGACGTGGTGGCGACTCTCGGTACGGATGCAGATGGAAAACCCCTGGTGGTATACACCAACGTAGCAGTGCTGACCGTAAGCAAAGATAACCCTGAAGGTACTCTCAGCACCATACTCGAGAACATACCCGCAGGAGCCGAAGTAACAGTAACGGAGGTCTATACAGGGTCTCATTACAAACTTAAATCTGATCCTGAGCAGACCACTACCATAGTCGCTGACAGAACGGTTTCCGTAAACTTCACCAACGACTATAACCATGATGAAAAGGGCGGCCACGGAGCTGCCAACATATTCGATCCGGATGACAGCGAGCTTGGATGGAAGTGGACTAAGGCATACAGCACTCCGCTCAAGGAACCGCCTCTGGATGATGCAGAGGTCCCGCAGGGAAGGTAGTTTCATGGCTCCCGAAGCGGATCGCAGACAAACAGATAAGAGCGGGAAGTTCCTTCCCGCTCTTTGCAAGGCGGCAGGCACGATGATCATTTCGGCTGCTATACTTTTGATGCTCCCTCTAGCGGTCCCTAAAATGCTCGGGTACGAGGTATTCAGCGTCATTTCGCCAAGTATGGAGCCTGCCATTCCTGCCGGAAGTATAATATATGTTGAGGATGCTGACGGAAAAGATCTGAACCCAGGGGATATAGTCGCATTCAAAAGAGACGGGGATACTGTAACTCACCGCGTGGTAGAGAACAGGACTTCCGAAGGGGAGATGGTCACGAAGGGCGACGCCAATGCCTCAGACGATATTTTCCCCGTCAAGTACAAAGATATTATCGGACGTGTCAAACGGCATATACCACGCCTCGGCGCTTTGATGATGAATGTACTGAGCGCTGAAGGAAAGATAAGAGCTCTGGCATTCGTATGCTCAGGAGCTATACTGAGTCTTCTTGGCGCAGTACTGGACAAAAAAGACACCCGAAAGAAAGAAGCAGATGAGCAGAAAGATTAGAAAACTACTGACTATAATATTCGCTTTGATCTTTGTCATCTGCTGCGCGATTGTTGTCGTCAACAAGTGGCCTTACTGGAAAAACAGCATGGACAATAAAAAGGCTGCCGATACTTACACAGAGAAAAACGAAAGTAAGACCGGACCTTCATCCGAAAAACTCGTCATAGCGCCTATAAAGGTCGATTTTGAGGCTTTGAAGGCGGTCAACAGCGATATATACGGATGGATATATTGTGAAGGAACGAATATCAATTACCCTCTGCTTCAGGGCAAAAACAACGACAGTTATATCCATACGAACTATAAAGGCGAGAGTAACTTTGCAGGCGCTATTTTTGTAGACTCGGCGAATCTTAAAGATTTTCAGGACAACAATACCATCATATACGGCCATAATATGGCCGACGGATCTATGTTTGCAGAGCTGAGTAATTGGCAGATGCAGGATTTCTTTGACGCTCATAAAGTTATATGGATACTTACTCCTGACGGAGACTATATGGCTGAGCTTTTCAGCGCATATATAACGGATGCAAATTCATACGTATATACTATCTACAGAGGCGAAGGTCCCGAGTATTCCTCATATATCAAGAGAGTGAGCGGTGAATCCTACGTGCGTTCAGGAGTAGAGATCGAAAGCGACTCAAAATGCGTTCTTCTTTCGACCTGTACCTATGCGGAAGGAGACGCAAGATCCGTTATCCACGGAGTGCTCAAGCCTGTAGACAGCGTCGGCGGAGTGAAAAAGTAAGTCTCAGAACGGAAATAAGTAAGAATCAAGATAAAAGGACGGGTTTTCCTGAACTAGTCAACAGAAAGTAGACAGTTTAAAAAAGTCATACAAAGCCCATTTCAGTCTTGTACTGGACTGGGCTTTTGTATTGCAATGCGTATGCTGGTCGTTCATTGTTGTAGTAATTAATGTAACTACTGATCATCT
>JAFRIQ010000056.1 GCA_017432725.1 Bacillota bacterium | reverse complement strand
TCTCTGAAGTTCGTTGGCTGCGTTCCAGATAAGGAAGCCTCCGTCAAGGCCGGCGTCTTTAAGTCCGCGGGCCTGAAGATCTATCTCGTTTGCTCCGTAATACATGTAGGGGCCCCAGCAGGGCGTATCGTAGCCCGTTATCCAGGTCCTCGCCACTGCGGGGGTCGGGATGGTCTTCTGGAGAGGAGCTGCCAGGCCTCCCCACCAGAGAAGGGTCCCGTAGGGGTCCTCCCAGTAGCTTGCGTCATTGCTGTCGAAGTGGTCCGTATAGGGCATCCCGCTTATGACGTCCACTATATTCGAAACGGCGGGCCAGTACTGGCCGTTCTCCGTCACGACTCCCGATGCGGAGGATCCGAATACGTCGACGCTGACGTAGGCGCCTTCCCTGTGTATCATGTCGCAGGCATAGAAGAGGAAATTCTGTATGCCCTGGCTCTTGGTCTCCCCGTAGCTGTTCCTGAAGTCCGCAACGCCCGAGGTGTGCATGTAGTAGATCTCTTCGGGGAATCTTATGTAGTCGAACTGTATCTCGTTGAAGCCGAACTTCCTCACGGCTTCTATGCCCAGGGACACTTTGTATTCCCATACCCCTCTGCTGTATACGGAAGGCCAGTTGGTGCCGTAATAGTCTATGCAGTTTTCCGGATGGTCGTAGGAGTAGTTGGCATCCTTAAAGACCACTATCCTGCCTATGGTATATATGCCGGCGTCTTGGAAAGCTTTGACCATGGCCGCCCAGTTCTCGGGATAAAAGGCCCTGTTCCAGTAGGCGTAGTTGTAACTGGAGGGGGAATACTCCATTGCGACTTCCGAGTCGAAGCCTATTATGTCATCAAAAATGTCTATGCAGACCGCATTGATGCCCAAAGAGACTGCGCAGTCCACGTAGGCCTGGTAGTTGTCGCTGCATCCGACGCACAGGTACATGACGCCGCCTTTCTTAAGAAGGGCGTTATTTTCGAACACCGGTTTCTCATAGGGGTAATAATCGAGGAGCAGGGGGTCTCCGCCGTAGGTCTCGTAGGATGCCACGGCGTTTTTATGAAAATCCGCTTCGCCGTGTTCATTGTAGAGAGCCAGGGCTTCTTCCTCCGTGCTCACAAGATACTTGGAAAAGACATAACCTTCGGTTCCGTTATATGAGACTCTGTACATATTGACGTTGCCGTCCTCATTGAAGCGGTCGAATCCCGTGACCGTAAGGAGGCTCCCTTTCGGCGCAAAGCCAGCTATCCTGCAGTCGTCAGGCGAGCTGTATATGGTCACCGGCGTTCTGACGTACCTGGTCTTTTCCGAGATTATCTCGTTCTTGTCCTCGGTGAAGTGGCCGGCCTTTGCATAGTATTCCCTGCCGTCTATGATGTACTTTTCGTAGCTGACGTTTCCGTCTTCATCGTATTCGGGCTGATCCACAAGGGTCACCTTCGTGCCGCGGACTGCGGTCCCGGCCGGAGTGAAGACCGCTTTTCTTGAGGCTATCCTTCCCAGGAAATCCTCTTCTATGGTGATCTCGCAGCTGTAGAGCTGCACGTCTCCTTCTTCCGCTTTAAGGTAGCCTTCAGTTTCAGCCGGATCTTCCGTGATCCTTGCCGCGCGGTTTTTCTCCCTGATGTTTTGAAGTCCGAAATATCCTCCCGCAGCAAGGGCTCCCAGGAGGACCAGTATCATAAATATAGTTCCTATCTTCTTTTTCATAATAATTGATTATATCATGCTTTCCGATAACCCGTCCGATTCTTTGTGCAGTATACTGTATATTGAAGCGGCGAATGTGATAAACTAAATATATATGGACAGATCCAAACTGACAAAAATCATACTGACCGTCATATCCCTGGCATTGGTGGCTGCAGTCTCGTATATGCTCTGGGGCATTTTCAAGATGCTTCTGACAGAGAGCGGCAGGGCGCAGTTCGAGGAGAAGGTGCTGAGCATGGGAGCTTTCGGATGGCTGGTCATATTGGGCCTTAACGTAGCCCAGGTCTTTCTGTTCTTCTTTCCCGGAGAGCCCGTGGAGGTGCTCTCGGGCATGTGCTACGGGGCGTTCGGAGGCCTTCTCATAATCTTCGCCGGTATATTCATTTCCTGCGCGATCATCTTTTTTCTGGTCAGAAAGGTCGGAAAGTCGGCAGTCAGCAGCCTCATAGGAAAGGAGAAGGTCGAGAGGATAGAAAACAGCAGGATACTCAGGTCCAAAACGGCTGAAAAGCTGCTTCTCCTCCTCTTCGTGATCCCCGGCACTCCTAAGGACTTCCTGGTCTATGTGGGAGCCATGATGCCCGTCAAGCCGGTCAGATTCGTCATCCTGTCCACTTTGCTCCGTTTTCCTGGCATAGTGTCATCTACCATAGTCGGAGATTCCTTCGCCGAGGGAAATACCGCCCTGGCAGTCACCGTATATGCAGTCACCCTCGTCCTGTCCCTGCTTCTCATGGCATATTACTCCAAGAAAGACGGAGTCAAGGAGATACTGGAGCTGAACAGACATGCGCCTGCCGGAGGGACGCAGGAGCATGAGGATGATGAAGAAGATGAGCGGTGAAATGAGAAAAGCGTTCTGCAGGCGGGGAGCCTGTGGTATAATCGGGAAAAGTTTCAAAAGTAATACATAAAAAAAATCTATATATAAGGATGGTATTAAAAAATGAAAAAAGCATTGAGTATCATTCTCTGCGCAGCATTGATCTTTGCTCTGGCTGCATGCGGACAGGAAAGCGGCACAT
>JAFRIQ010000055.1 GCA_017432725.1 Bacillota bacterium | reverse complement strand
TGAGCGAGTCCCAGTGCCAGTACCATCTGGTTCTTCCAGAGAGGAATGGTGTTGTTGATGGTGGTCTGGATCTTTTCGATCATCAGGTTGTCGCTGTTCTGGATGAGCCTGATCTGGGGAGCCATCTGTACGCTTATGGTCCTGGTGATCTCGAGGTCTGCAAGTCTCTTCTCGAATCTCTCGCACATGGATGCGAAATCGGATGCTCTCTGAGCGTCTTCTGCAAGACCTGTTTCTTCAGCTTTCTTCTGAAGCTCTACGAGAGTGGTCTCTCTTGCTTCCTGGAGCTTTTTCTTTCCTGCGATCACGTACATGGAAAGATCCTTGAAGTAATCCAGGTTAGCTGCATACATCTCGTCCATCATCACGACGTCCTTTGTAAGGGTATCCTGATGCGCTTCGAGAGCGGTAACTACTTTGTTGACGTTGTTCTCTGCGGAATCGAACTTTGCTGTGAGCTCGACGAGCTTGTTGCTCTTTTTTCTGAGGAAGGAGAAGAGTCCCTTCTTTTCCTCGGATACGTCGAATCCCTTGAGCTCTGTTACGAGGCCTGTGATCAGGTTGCTTACGCCGCCCAGATCCTTGGTCTTGACTCCTTCGAGAGCCGTGTCTGAAAATGCTGCTATCTTCTTCTGAGCCTCTGCTCCGTACGTGAGTATGGTGCTCGTATCAGTAAGATCGATCGCGTTAGCATAGGTTGCTACAAGAGCGTTCTCTTCTTCGGAAAGCTCTGCTGCCTGTAAATATTTTTCCTCATCTGCCATGTATTTTACCTCCTACATCTAGATGTACTTATCTACCCTATAATTTAACATATTTCGGGGCTTTTTTTAACAGAATTTTTTTGTTTTACCCCATTTATAAATATGATAATATATTCATATGGAATTATATTGATTTTAGGAGGATGTTTATGGATAAAAATAATCTTGAAACCGTTGCATTCGCAAAGACAGCAGCACCTGCCGAAGATCTCACCGACGAGGTCGCAAGGTATGCCGGAGTCTCCACCAGAGACACCAGCGCCATCCTTTCCGCAGCTCTGCCTATGCTGGTATCTTCCCTTTCCGGAAGCTCAGCAAAGAAACCCAACAACACCTTGAGCATGCTTTCGAGCCTTATGGGCACGGCTGCCGAAGAAGAGGATGAGGAAGAGATTGAAGCTGCCGATGCAGCCAACAACTCCGTACTTTCAGCCCTTCTCGGAGGATCTGGCAACACGGCCAGCGCCCTGACGTCCCTGGCAAACAGCCTGGGCATTGACAAGAAAGTCGTGAGCAAAGTCCTCATCGCCGCAGCTCCCATGCTTCTCAAGAAAGTTATGAGCCTGGTCAGCACCGACACCAGCGCAAGCACCAGCACTTCTTCTTCCAAGAAGAAAAAGAAGACCGAGACGGCCGCAGATCCTCTGTCCAGTCTCCTCGGCGGACTCCTTGGAGCAGAGGAAGAAGAAGAGGAAGAGGAGAAACCTAAGAAAAAGAAGACCAGCTCTTCTAGTTCCTCTTCAAAGAAGAAGACAAGCACTTCTTCAAGCTCCGCAAAGAAAAAGACTTCCAAGAAGGAAGAGGAGGAAGAAGATCCCATGGCAGACCTTGCAAGCGCGCTTCTTTCCAGTCTTCTTTCAGGAAAATAGAATCGCTTGATCAATCCTGTTCATCATCAAGGAGATAACAATTATGGCAGAAAAGAAAGCAACCAAAAAAGAAGTCGAAAAGAATTATTCGACAAAAGGCGCGACAGGTAAGCGCGTAGCGGCGATCTGCTTCTGGCTCCTCGCCGTCGCATGCGAACTGGTCGCTATCATGAACCTTACGGGTAAGTGGTATCTTCCCGAATATATTTCGGGACTTCCTGACAACGCACTTATCTATCTCATCGCATTCCTGGTACTGGACCTCATCTTCCTCATCATAGGTTCCCAGTTCTGGAAAAACGCGAACCACATCGATCCTGCTTCCGAAAAGAACAAGGTCGCATTCTTCCTTCAGAACCAGATGGGACTCATCATGTCCATCATCTGCTTCGTTCCCTTCATCGTGATGCTTCTCAAGAACGACAAGGAAGGCACCCTGAAGCTCAGCAAGAAGAACAAGACCATCGTTCTCGTAGTAGCTATCGTTGCTCTCGTACTCGGCGGACTGCTCTCAGTTGACTGGGATCCCATCTCTTCCGAAGAAAAGACCGCAGCTATCGCAAACCACGGCACGGATACGATCTACGTAACTCCCTACGGACACTGCTATCACTATTATGATGACTGCCAGTCCCTCACAAGGAGCACGCCTATACTCGTAAAGAGCGCCGACTGGTACGATGCCAGCATGAGCGAGATCGAATGCGCCATCGACCACAACTACACGAAACTCTGCTCCTTCTGCGCGAAGAGAGCGGGAGAGATCGAGTAATACGGTCTGAAGCAAGCAAAGAAAAAATACCCGGCTTTCAAAGCCGGGTATTTTCATATTCTCGACATAAGTCCGTTAAGGACCTGTTCTATTAGGAAGAGGCTTCCTTTAACTCCCAGATGGGTCTTAGGTATGAGATCCGTATATCCCATGCCCGGGAAGCTTATCTCTATGCCGCAGAAGGTCCTGTTCTTAAGCATCAGCTCCGAGATCACGTTGGCGTTGGAAAAGACCAGTTCCGCCTCTTCGGCAGCTGAGGGCTCCATGCCCAGGTAGTCTCTCAGGAAGGCCGTATACGACCTTGCGACCGACGGGTCCCCGTCGACATAGAAGCGGACGCCTTTAGGTTTGCCGTAGGCCTGGCTTATCTCCCTTATCTTGTACCAGGCAAGAGCTCTCGCCTTTTTGCTGTCCTCCATGAAGGCATCTTTGGAGCATCCGAGAAGGGAGCATATATCCGATACGATCTTTTCAGTCGATGAGAAACCCAGCGGAAGATCATCGCAAAGATAGAAGGGCATGCCCAGAGTCTCTTTTAGATACTCGGCAGCTGCAAGGCCTGTTTCGGGATAAACTACCACGTTGAGTGCGGCGCGGGGAAGCGCCTCGAGCTCTTCGAAGGAACATCCCGCGCAGGGCACCGCGTTCACTTTGATGCCGCAAAGGCCCAGCATCCGCCTTAGTTCTTCCAGATCCCCCTCTATGTTCCTGTGCCATATGGAAAGTCCCAGAAGATTGACGCTTCTTTCTTCCTTTGCCGGCCTGCGGCCTTCCCATGCGGGGGCGCCTACCTGCTTTAGCATGGCAAGGAGAGCGTCGCTGTAGCCCTCGGAAAAGCCCAGGGAATATCCGGACGACTCCAGCATGACCACGCGCCTGTTTCCGAGCTTTTCCCTGGCTATCTCAAGAAGATTGTCTCCTATGAGAGCTGCTCCCGGGGAATTGACTATGGCTATGATATCGAAATCTATATTTTTGCTTATGTAATCCAGGGCGCTGCTCACCTTGTCCCTGGTGCTGTATACGTAGTCGTATCCGTCCAGATAGGTGCAGGGCACCCTTTCCTGGCGGAAGAACCAGTCGTTGAGGGTATTATAGTCCACGGGAGCCTTTTTTCCGTCCTCTCCTTCGGGAAGGTAAAGGACCGGCCTTATGGTCAGGTACTGAGACGTGGTGCTGTGGTAGAACCTGCAGCCCATGGGTCCGTTGAGGAGGACCACCGTGTTCCGCATCCCCTCCATGGCGAATATCATTCCCGTGATGCTGTCGGGAGAAATGCTTTCTATACCGCTATGCAAAGTATTTTTCGAAGTATTCTCTGTCATTGACCCATTCCCCCTCTCTTCTGTTTTCAAGCAGCAGCGACCAGCGGTCCAGCACGTCTATGCCGGAATAGAAACCGACCCTCTGCGTCATGGGAAGGCTGTCCGTTACGTAGGCTCCTTTGGGCATATCGTCGCTGTAGCCCGTTATAACTATATCGGGCGCGTATTTTTCTACGGCGTCCAGTATATCGCTCCTTGTCTGTATCTCGTGTATGACCGCCTTTCTCGACGGATCCGAGGTGAGTCTCAGCTGCTGGCGGAGATAATTCAGGACTCCTATCCAGACGAACTGGGCTCCGGCCTGCTCCGCCGTATCCCAGAGCCAGTCTATATCCGTATTGATGGTGGTCATGAGGACTTTCTTTCCCTTCAGAGCCTCCTTGTATTTCTCTGTCTCGGCAAGGTAGCGCTCCCGTTCGGCCTCGAGCACCGGGGCCACCCTGTCTTCGCATCCGAAAAATTCCCCTAGCTCCTTGAGAAAATTCTCCGTGGCTCTGTATCCAACGGGAAGGCAGCGGCTGAAGAAAACGCATCCGTATTCCTCTTCCAGCCAGGCTTTAAGTTTCGCGTTATCAGGAGTGTCGAGAGCAAGTATATTGAGAGGCGCGGACAGAAGATCTCTTACCTCCGCCGCTGTAGCGTCTCCCAGGAACCTGCAGCCTATCTCTATACCCATGGCGTCCAGCCAGCTTTTAAGGACCCTGTAGTTTACGTCCGTATTGTTGCTGACTCCGTATTCGCCTATGATGTTGACCTTCTTTCCCGAAGGCTTTGCGTTTCTGTCTATGAGTCTTTTTGCGATGCGCTTAAGGCACATATCCATACCGCTCACGTAATCTCCCGATATGTCTCCGTCGGCGGGAAGCACTATCACGGGGATCTCGTCAGTGGACATTTCTTCCGTGGACAGAACGTCGTCGCCTATGATGCCGCTGACGCAGGAACTGATGACTATGACGGCTCCCGGCTTCTTTTCCATGGCGGCCGCCACGGCGCTTCTCAGTTTATCCACGGCCCCGAAGACCACGTCGTGACCGTCGATGAGAGTCGGTTCGAAATTGGGGCTTATGGCCGAAGGCATAAGTATCCCTCTGTTGTAAAGATTGCGTCTTCCCGGCGCGCTTATGTTCTGCCAGGTATAGAAAGCGCAGGACTTGGGAGAATGGGCTATTACTATGGCATCCGTCAGATGTATGGCCGCCGTAGCGGCTCCGTTGAAGGCGCAGCCGTAAAGGGGAGGCCTGGATGCCTGCTCCTGCGCAGCTTCGTCTGTCCTTGGCATATCTTCTTCGCATCCGTCGCACTCTGAAACCGGGGTTTCTTTAACGTCCGGAGCCTTTTTGGAAGGCGAAAAGTCTTCCCCTCCCAGCACTATCCTTTCCAGGTCTTCGTCGCTTAAAGGAAGAGCTTCGAACAGAGGCATATCTTCAGAGATGCTCTCCGCAAGCTTAAGGAAAACCTCTCTTTCCCTTCCTTCCGTTCCCAGTTCCATGACCGTCTTCTTTTCCTCTTCGGCTTTCGAAAAGAGATCGCTTCTCGGCACCACGGCGCATACGGGAAGGCCTGTCGCCTTTGCGAAACGGCTGACCCGCTCGTCTTCTCCCGCCACCAGCCTTCTGTTGTATATGATGCCGGCTATGCGGCGGTGTTTGTCTCCGTCGTAGTTCCTGACGCCTCTGAGTATATTGTTGGCCGCGTACAGGGCCATGTATTCTCCGCTGGTGACCAGGAATATGGCGTCCGCGTATTCCCTTCTTATGGGCACGGCGAAACCGCCGCACACCACGTCTCCCAGCACATCGTAATTTACGATGTCGTAGCGCTCCTTGACTTTTTTCTTTTCAAGGAATTCAAAGGCTGAGATTATGCCTCTTCCCGCGCAGCCTATGCCTGGCTTGGGGCCACCCGCTTCGATGCATCCTATCCCGAGGTATCCTTCTCCCAGGACCTCCGAAAGAGGCGCTTCGCCCGACGCGCTGTCTCTTAAGCATTCCAGCACAGTGGGAAGCATCCTTCCTTCCATGAGGAGCCTTGTGGAATCGTGCTTAGGGTCGCATCCTATCTGAAGGACTCTCTTTCCCTTCAGGGCAAGAGCCGCAGACAGATTGGCGCATATGGTGGATTTCCCTATACCGCCCTTTCCGTAAAGAGCGATCTCAAATGGTTTTCCGTTCATCGCTTTTCTCCGATCAAGCATATGCTAACTGATATGTTCCATTATACAACAAAACCCGCGCTCATATCTTCATGAACGCAGGTTTTAAGGTATATATAACGAAGAGAATCATTACTCGTTTTTCAGTGAGTTCCCCGCACGGGTTTTACGCCGCGCGCTTCAAGATATTCCAGAGCCTCCGTTATGACCGGACACTCTTCACCGGTTTCTTTTTTTACCGTGCATATGCCCACGTGGCACACTTCAGCCCCTTCGCTTATGATACGGTCGAGTTTTTCCCTGAAACCATCGTCTATGCCGGCCTCGCATCCGTTGCAGCGGCCGAGAGCCACCAGTTCCAGGTCCTGATCTTTGTAAATTTCGAAATGCTTCGCCTTGTTGTTGAAAGCTTTCAGGCAGGCTGCCGCAGCGCAGATCTCGTTGGCCTTGAGGCAGTTGAGCATGGCTATCTTCATAAAGTTTCCTCCCTTCGCACGCATATACGGTTTGCTAATGCTAATTTAGCATATGCAAACTCCTTGAGCAAGGGTCACGGATCACCTGAGCGTATATCCGAGCCTTTCAAGTTTCGATCTCAGCGCCTCTTCGTCCAATGTGTCTTCGTAGAGGACGGTAAGTTCTTTCTTCTTAAGAGATACCCGGCCCGAAAGCCCCGGCATATCGTTCACGGCCTCCTCGACCCGGTTTTTGCAGTTTTCGCATTTCATGCCTTCGACTGTATAGGTCTTTTCTCCCGCAACTTTTTTGAGCTTCTTCCTTTTGACTTTATACGTGCCTCCGCCGCAGCATCCGCCCTGCCCCCTGAAGTGCTTTACGGACCATCTGATGCCTACGATCGCAAGCAATATTATTACCGCAATTATTATATAGTTTTCCATCGCTTTATCTCTTCCTGTAAGGCCAAAGGGAGACGCCGATCCTGCGGCTTCCCCCTTTGATTCCCTTATTTGATCTCTTTGCTGCTGACGAAATCGTCAAGACTGTGGCAGCCGCCCGAGCAGCCGCCTGAGTACGGACAGCCTATGCAGGCCGCCCCTTTCTTTTTCTCCCGTATCAGATATGCCGAAATGAGGACTGTCAGCAATATGAGTATGGCAACGATCAAAACATTCTTCATTATCTTTCCCTATTTTGCCAAAGAATATTCCGCTTTGAGCTGCTTATCAGCCCTGCGCATGAGCACGATCAGTATGGTCACGAATACTGCGACCGCTATGAGACCCGCGATGGCAGGACCTACGGCAAGCTCTCCGCCTGTTACTAATGTTCCTATGGTATATACGAGATATCCCATGGTGAAGCCCGTTCCCAGCTGAAGGCCTATTGCTCCCCAGAGCCACTTGGCGCTGTTCATTTCCGCGTTCATTGCGCCGATAGCTGCGAAGCAGGGCGGCGTATAGAGGTTGAACATGAGGTATGCAAGAGCTGCGACCTTCGTGATGGCCATGATGCCCGCAACTTCCGCTCCGGCACCTTCCATCATCTCCAGTTCCTCTACGTCGATGAGGTTCTCAAGACCTACGAAGCATACGGCCAGGGTACCTACTACGTTCTCCTTTGCTATGAAGCCGGTGACTGCAGCGGCTGCCAGCTGCCATGAAAGGACTCCCACGATGGGCAGGAGCAGATAGGCGAAGGGTGCCGCTATGCTCGCGAGTATGGAATCGCCTGCTTCTTCAGCCACTGTGAACTGCCACGTGAAGCTCTGCATGATCTGAACTGCCATGTTGCAGAGAAGGATTATGGTAGCTGCCTTGACTATGTATGCCCATCCTCTGCTGCACATGGATTTGAATGCGAACCAGAGAGACGGCGCTTTGTATTCGGGAAGCTCTATGATGAAGTAAGACTTTCTTGCCTTGTAGCCTGCGATCTTGTTGACCACGAGAGCCATGATGAAGATGAGAACGATGCCCGTAAAGTATGCAACGGTGCTGACCCAGCCTGCTCCGTCGAAGAAGGCGCCTGCAAAGAGACTGATCACAGGGATCTTGGCTCCGCAGGGCATGAATGGGGTAAGCATTGCAGTTGCTCTCTTTTCGCGTTCGTTCCTGATGGTACGGCTCGCCATGATGCCGGGGACCGCGCATCCTACGCCGATGACGAAGGGTATGACGGACTTTCCGGAAAGACCGACCTTTTTGAAAATGGGGTCGAGAACTACCGCGACTCTGGACATATATCCGCAGTCCTCAAGGAGAGCCAGCAGGAAGTAAAGGACCATGACCAGAGGCAGGAATCCGACTACCGCCGAAACGCCTCCTATGATACCGTCTACCAGTATTGCCTGGAGAAGCGGACTTGCGTCTGCGAGCATCTCTCCGGCCCACTCCTGGAACGCGTCCAGATAACCGACCAGCCAGTCGGCTACGGGGGTGCCTATCCAGACCTGCGAGATCTGGAATACCAGGAACATGACTCCTGCGAAGATGGGGATGCCGAGCCACTTGTTCGTAAGAACAGCGTCTATGGAATCTCCGAAGTTTCTGTCTTTCGTAAGGACCTTACGGTTTTCGACCTGTTTTACAACGGAGTCGACGTATTCGAAACGCTTTCTGTCAGCTTCCTCTACGGCGTGCTTATCCGTAAGGTCGATATCGCCCTGTACGTAAGGAGCCTTCTGCTCTTTGCCTGCATGGGCTACGGCTGCTTCGACCACCGCCTTGAGGCCTTCGTTTGCGGTCGATACCGTATCTATAACGGGACAACCAAGAGTCTTCGAAAGCTTTTCTACGTCGATCTTAGTCTCTTTCTTTTCGTTTATGTCGTGTTTGTTCAAAGCTACTACTACCGGGATCCCCAGTTCAAGAAGCTGAGTAGTGAAGAAGAGGCTCCTTGAAAGATTCGTGGCGTCGACTATATTGATGATGACGTCGGGATGCTCGTCTCTCACGTAGGAACTGGTGATGCTCTCCTCGCTGGTGAACGGAGACATGGAATATGCGCCGGGAAGGTCGACAGCTATGAGCTGAGCGTCTCCTGCGTACGCTTTCTTTATCGGGTGTTCCTTTCTGTCAACGGTAACGCCCGCCCAGTTGCCTATTTTTTCGTTTCTGCCCGTCAGAGCATTGTACATGGTAGTCTTGCCTGAGTTGGGGTTGCCTGTCAAAGCGATTCTCATTTTGAATCTCCCTCCTTAATGTATGATCCTTTAACGTCCTGAGACTTTTGAAACAATTTTGTTAGCGGCGGCTAACCTATCTCCAAAAAAATAACCGAAGTTATTTTTCCGGCCGCTAGATCACTATGGCGTCCGCAAGCATATTGTCTATGTTGTAGCGAGCGTCTTTTATGGCGACCACGCATCCGCCGTGGATATGGGACACGACCGTAATGGGTTCTCCGCTGTAGCATCCGAGACGGAAAAGGAATTCATCCATTTCCTCATCGTCTGTGTCTATACCCTGGATAATGTATTCTTTACCTTCTTCTGCGCTTGTGAGTGTCACTTTTTGTCACCGCCTTTTTTATCTGTCCGGCTTTCCCATGTTTCCCGCCGGAGCTTATCCGCAGCGGGAGACATGAGTTAGCCTTCACTAACATTGATACAGTATAGTTAGCATATGCTAAATTGTCAAGCCCTTTCTTGTTTTTTCTTAACGTATATGCTAATGTTAGATAAGTAGTGTAAGAGTAATGAAGCATCATATTGCTTCAAAGTTTCGCCCTATGACGGCGAAGAAACGGAGAAAGCCATGGCAATGCAGGAATCAGGAGAAATGTATCTTGAAACGATATATGTCCTGTCACAAAAGCAGGCTACTGTCAGAAGCGTGGACGTAGCCGAAGAGATGGGCTATTCCAAGCCCTCTGTGAGCAGAGGTCTCGGACTGTTAAAGGAACGCGGCCTTGCCGAAACAGACCCGGCGGGAAATATAAGCCTAACAAAGGAAGGAAAGAAACTGGCCAAAAGCATCTATGAAAGACATACGGTGCTGACGGAGCTTCTTATGAGGATAGGAGTGGATGAAAAAACTGCGACGGAAGACGCCTGCAGAGTAGAGCACTATATATCCGAAAAGACTTTCAAAGCCATAAAGAAGCACGTGAAAGAACATTCCTGAAGATCATCTCGCAAAGATAAAGACAAAACCGCCAGATTGGCGGTTTTCTTTTTTCTTAATATTCTGCCTGCTTGTCATCTTGTCTGCAAAGACAGAGGAAGTTCCAGACGTTTGCTTTCGAGAAGCTCTTTGTCCCTTAAAATGACGTCTGCGTCACCGTCAGCGGCGACCCTGCCTCCTGAGAGAAGTATGACTCTGCTGCAGGTATCCATGATCATATCGAGGTCGTGGGACGTTATTATCTTAGTGATGTTCATACCCCGTATCGTGTCTATTATGATGCGTCTGTTATACGGATCCAGCGCAGAGGTGGGTTCGTCCATAAGCACTGCGTCCGGTTCCATGGCAAGGACCGTCGCTATGGCGGCCATCCTCTTTTCTCCTCCGGACAGCTTGTGGTTGTGCCTGTATTTAAGATCTTCAAGCCCCAGTTTCGAGAGTATCCCGTCAGCTTTTTTCTCCGCTTCCTCCCTGCTCATCCCGTAGTTGAGAAGCCCGAACATTATGTCCTCTAACACCGTGGGCATGAACATCTGGTTGTCTGAATTCTGGAGAACGAGCCCCAGCTTCTTTCTTACCTGCGACAGATTTTCTTTGTATACCTCAAGACCGTCCACGGTGATGGAACCCTCGTGGGGTATGAGCCCCAGAAGGCTCTTCATGACCGTGGATTTGCCTGCGCCGTTGGCGCCGATGAGACCCACGGATTCTCCGTCCCTTATCTCGAAGGAGATGTCGTCAAGGACTCTTTTGCCCTTTTCGTATTCTATTGACACATGATCGAATCTAATCATCGGATGACTACCCTCTCATAATTATATTTCCAAGCAGTTCGGCTACGTTCACGTATCTGAAGACGAAGAACAGCACCGATGCTGCGATCGTAAAAAGCCAGTCCGCAAGGCGCCCTTTGGGAACGTCCGCGTAGGAGAACTCTCCGTTGAAACCTCTTAAAAGCATGCTGCTGTACAGCTCCTCCGAACGGTCCATGCTCCTCAGTAGCAGCTGTCCGAGGAAGGAACCCCAGGCTTTGTAGTTGATCCCCTTCTGTCCGGGAGCTCTGAGCATATATGCCGTGGTCATGACAGACACTTCTTCCATCATTACCGTTACGTACCTGAAAGTAAGGAGGAGCAGAGTCACTATGACGGAAGGGATATGTATTTTCCTGAGAGCCGCGCATATGGCGTCCAGAGACGTAGTGGATACGAATATAAAAGATGCCATGAGGCTGAATACGCCCTTCATCATAAGGGTGATCATGGAGATCACTCCGCCCGAAACAGTCAGCGCTCCTATGCTCAGCATGGGAGCCTTGTCGAAGAAGGGATTGAAAAGACCCACGGCGCAGACTAAAGGCAGCACTATGCGCAGTTTGTAAAAACAGGTGCTCATCTTTATCCCGCTTGCCTGGAACATGAGCACGGGATAAACGAGCATGACGATAAGACCGCTCAGATCGTATTTGTCGAAAGAAACGGTCACGAAGATATATATGAATGTTGTTAAAAGCTTCGCAAGGGGATGAAGCGAATGGACCGGCGACTCAAGCGCCGCCAGATCGTCCATTTCCCTGAGCTCAGCTACTGCTGCATCGATCTTTTCCATACCTGTATATAATAGCACAAAGCAGGTCATAATCATATGACCCGCCTTGCATTGAAAAAGCATAGCGAAAAAGCATAAAACTACTTCGCTTTTCTATGTTTGAAGAACCTGCCCAGCATACACAGCAGGAGAGTAAAAACTGCCACTGCAGCTGATCCCACGAGGCCCGACACTGTCGTACCCGCTGCGCTGTCGCTGTCCTTGAAACCGTAATCCGGAAGGATCGCGATACCTTCCTGTATTTCTTCAGCCTTATCGGCGGCATCGCTTTTGATACCGAAGTCATCTTCGTCAAGACCCATATTCTCGCTGTAGCCTGCTTCCGCATTTCCGAAAAGCGCCCATTCCAGCCCGTCGGGGTTGGAGCTTGCGAAGAGCGAAAGACCGCCGCCCACCAAGGCAACTACGACGGCAAGTATAACGAGGGTAGTCTTGAGGGAACGCTTCTGCGTAAGTCCCAAGTTATCGCAGTCCACTTCCCCCAGAAGCTCAGGTCTTGATTCGAATACGAACAGAAGCACCGCTGAAGTCACGAGCCCCTCCACGAGACCTATGGCAAGGTGTATGGGCTGCATGAGAAGAAGGAAAGCTTTGAAGGGAAGCTCCGTGATGCCGGAAAGCGTGGTTTCGAGGACCACTGAGAATGCTCCCAGCTGAAGAGTCAGAACGCAGCCCAGTATGGATGCGATCATGATCTTCAGTCTTGCGGCGGCCTTCTTTTCCATACCGCCGAACCATTTGCTCCGCATTATGGGTTTCCAGATGAGATAATAACCTACGAAGCATCCGTAAAACGCCATGTTCCAGCAGTTGGCTCCCAGGGCCATGAGCCCGCCGTCCGCAAAGAACAGGCATTGTATGGCCAAGATGACCACCATTGACAAAAAGCCTGCCTCAGGCCCCAGGAGAGCAGAAAGCAGCATGCCTCCGCACATATGCCCGGAGGAGCCTGTTCCCGGGATGGTATAGTTTATCATCTGACCCGCGAATACCAGAGCTGCCGTAACGGCCATAGTCGGGATCTTCTTGGAGTCGTCTTCTTTTCTTATCTTGTTTATTGATATTCCTGTCGCAGCTCCTGAAGCTACGTACATCGTTGCTGCTACCGCCGGAGCGAGCAGCGCGTCAGCCATATGCATATATGTACCTCCGAAACTATATATTCTTGATACGTGCATATTCTAACAAGTACGAAATCCCGTTTTAAGCCCCGTGGGGGGATAGAAAATGCAGATTTTTTCAAAAAACGCACAAAAAAACCGCCCGTCCGGGCGGTAAATATGATCGTATAGTGCACAGCGGAGTCATATCCATCCCATATGCTCTGCCAGGATCTTTATTCCTATGCATATGAGGACTATTCCCCCTGCGATCTGGGCTTTGCTCTGGAACTTCGAACCTATCCTGTTTCCGATGGCAACTCCAATAAATGAAAGAGCGAAAGTCGTAACGCCTATGACCGCTGCGGCGCTCCATATATTCACGTCGTCCATGGCAAGGGCTATACCGACGGCAAGAGCGTCGATGCTGGTGGCGACCGCCATCAGAAGGAGCTCCTTGTGATCGAGCCTGTATTCGGCCTCGAGCTCCTCTTCTTCTTTCAGAGCCTCTCTTATCATATTGGCTCCTATGAAAAGAAGCAGGCCGAAAGCTATCCAGTGATCGTATTTCTCTATATAACTTTTCGCATAGGATCCTCCCAGCCAGCCCAGTATGGGCATGAGAGCCTGGAACGCTCCGAAATACAGAGCGATGACCCCTGCGTGTCCGTAATTCACTTTTTTCATGGACAGGCCCTTACAAACGGAAACGGCAAACGCGTCCATGGAAAGAGCTACACCTATGAGCAATACTTCTATAAATGTCATATATCTTCTATTCTCTGCTTCTGCAAACAAGGAGAATCATACACGAAAGATCCTTTAAAGTAAAGCGAGCAGATACTGCGCCGCGAATACCGAAATGCAGCAGCATACGGCCACCGGGAAAAGCCCTGCCCCGAGCCATGAAAGAATTATGCCCACCGCAAGGGCGACAGCTCCCGCAAGAGGATTTCCCGCCGCCTCTATTATGGCGGGGAAGGTCATGATGGCCAGGGTCACGTAGGGCACGTAATACAGGAAAGATCTTAGGAACCTGTTTTCTATCTTCTTCCTTATGAGGGTAAGAGGAAGAACTCTTACGGCAAAGCTTACGAGAGCTGACACCGTAATGTAAACGTAAATGTTTCCGCTCATCTTTCTTCGCCTCCTTCCTCATTTTTCGGAAAAAGAAGCGCTGCAAGGGCTGATACGGCTACAGTAAGCACTATGGTCCTTGTTCCGCCGGAAACCGATGAAGGCATCCTGGATGCTCCGTAGCTAAGCATAAAGGAAAGAAGGACCAGAGCGCCTACTACCCTGTCTTTCCTTGACGGAGGGATTATGATAGCCAGGAACATGCCGTAGATGGCAACGCTGAGGGCGCTGACTGCGCTCCCCGGCAGAACGTTGCCAAGAGCGATACCGCAGGCCGTGCCTGAGGCCCACATGAGGGATGCAAGAATGAAGGCGCTCATAAGGTACGATGCTCTTACGTATCCTTTTCTCGCTATGCCTATACCGAATATCTCGTCCGTTATCCCGAAGCCGATGGCTATGCGGGAAAGAAGAGGCTCTTCAGGCCTTAGTTTTTGGCTGAAGGCCGCCCCCATGAGAAGGTAGCGTATGTTGGTGACCGCTATTAGCAGGGCCGCCTCGGTATACGCCGCCCCTTCGGAGATCATAGTATAGAGAGCGTATTCACCGGCAGAAGCGTGGTTGAGGAAACTGGAGACGAATCCCTGGATGGGCGTAAGGCCTGCCAGTTTAGCCGTTATACCGAGAGAAAACGCCACGGCAAAATAGCCCATCCCTATGGGCAGTCCGTCACGCAGTCCTTCTCTTATCTCTTTGCCGATATCGCTTCCCATTTCAGGCGCTTACTTCTTAAGAAGTTTTTCTTCCCATTCGGGAAGTTTGAATCCTGTGAACACGAACCTGTCGCCCACAAGAAGAGGTCTTTTCACCAGCATACCGTCGCTTGCCAGGAGCTTGAACTGTTCGTCTTCGCTCATGGAAGGAAGTTTCTTCGAAAGCTCCAGTTCCTTGTATAAAAGGCCGCTGGTATTAAAGAATCTCTTGAGCGGAAGACCGCTCTGCTTATAGTATTCTCTCAGAGTCTTTTCATCGGGATGCTGCTCCTTGATGTCCAGAAGCTCGTACTTCACCCCTTTTTCATCGAGCCAGGCAAGGGCTCTCTTGCAGGTGGTGCACCTTGAATAACAATACACTTTCAGCATTATTTCCTCCTATTTCCTTGATCTCACCAAAGATCCTTTATATATCTTACGTCGCAGGCAAAATGACCCGTGTCGCCTACGGTCTCATATACCCTTCTGAAGCCGTACTTCTCATAGAACCTCTGGGCCGCGGTCATATTATCGAGGGTCTCCAGGTAGCACTGTCTGTAATACTTCTTCGCAAACTTCAGGGCAGTCTCCATGAGCCGTTGGGCGACTCCCGTTCCTCTCGCTTCCGGAAGGCAGTACATCTTCTGGAGTTCGCAGACTCCGTCCGCTCCTTCCATTTCTCCTATTCCGGTACCTCCGACGACTCTTCCTTCTTCATCGACAGCGACCCAGTACCTGCGGCCCTCTTTACTGTAGACCTCGGAAAACCTGCCGAGGTACGGATCCATCCAGGCCGTACCTTCGTGGTTCGCGCCGAACTCGATAAGGCAGCTCCTTATGACCTGCTCTACTGCGCTGTTATCCTTTTCTTCAATTTCTCTTATCGTATATGGATCCATATCCGTCCTCATATACATATTTTGTCTGTTTTTCAGGCATTGTCAACAAAAAAGGACAGGCTTTCCGCCTGTCCGTATCAACTGATATCAGCCGTTTTTCTCTTGCAGTATCTTTTCGTACAGTTCATCAAGGCTGCCCACCGTTTCGACGGCCGGGAATTCATCCTTTACGGCAGCGGGCGGATGTATGAAGAAGCCCTTGTCGGCCGCCCCTATCATACCTATGTCGTTGTAGCTGTCGCCGGAAGCGATCACGAAATACCCCATGGCCTTGAATCCCTTTACGGTAGTCGTCTTGGTATCCCTGCAGCGCATGCTGTAGCCCGTGATATTCCCCTCTTCGTCGACCTGCAAAGTATTGCAATAAATACCGATGCCCAGCTTCTTCTCGACGGGTTTCGCAAACTGCTCGAAGGTATCACTGATGATGGCGACAGAGGCTATGCTCTGAAGTTTTTTCAGGAATTCCAAAGCTCCGGGGAGGGGCTCCATCCTTTCGATTACAGCCAGTATGTCCTGCAGCTTTATACCGTGCTCTTTGCACAGCTCCATGCGGCTGCTCATGAGCCTGTCGTAGGACGGGTCGTCTCTCGTGGTGCGCTTGAGCTCCGGAACGCCCTTCTCTTCGGCCACCGCTTCCCATATCTCCGGGAAGAGCACTCCCTCAAGATCCAGGCATACCATGAGCTGGGATCTTTCATCGGTCTTTGCGGCGTTGAACTCCTTGAGCTTCGCGTTTATGTATTCAGCCGAATTGGGGTGGTGCGGAATGCTGCAGTCTATGCAGCTTTTTATGCCTCTTTTCGAGTACTTGAAATGACCCCCGCACATTTCTCCGTAGGAATACAGAGGGCAGTAGCAAAAGAGACAGTTGAAGCTGTCGGGATCCTTGGTCTCGTGACAGGGAAAGTATTTACAATCCTTATTACAGAAAAATGACGAACTGTTTTCCATCAGTCTCCCCTTTTTTCGTCCATTACGTAAAGAAGCGCGTTGACTATGCATGCGGCCACGTTGCTGCCGCCCTTGCGCCCTCTTGCCACTATGCACGGGATATCCGTTTCTATGATGAGTTCCTTGGAAGGGACAACGTTTACGAAACCAACCGGCACTCCGATTATGAGCTTTGGCCTGTAGCCCTCGTCTATGAGCTCCCTGAGCCTTATGAGAGCCGTGGGAGCGTTGCCTATGGCGAATATGACGTTATCTCCAAGCTCTGACGCCTTGTCCATGCTCATGCGGGCTCTCGTGACTCCGGCAGCCTTGGCTCTCTGGGCTACGTCGGGGTCGGACATGAAGCACTTCACTTCGCATCCGAACTTCGCCGCGGATCTTTTGTTTATGCCGGAATAAGCCATCTGGGTATCGGTGACTATGGTGGCGCCGCCCCTTATGGCTTCCTTGGCCTTTTCCACTGCGCCTTCGGAATAGTACATATTGTCCGCATATTCAAAATCGGCGGTGGTATGTATCACCCTTTTGGTAATGGGTTCCTGCTCGGGAGGAAAGACCCTGTCTCCAAGCTCTCTCGTTATAGTAGCAAAGCTTTCTCTTTCTATATCAGCCGGCGCTACGTTATCTATCTTGATCATATCCCTTCCTCCATTATCTCATATATTTTCTGTATATCCATATGGGCTCTCAGAGTATCCGCCAGCAGATCGTACTGCTGCTCTTTGTACTCTTTGCCCGTGGCTTTTCCTACGCTTGAGGGGTCTATGCCCTTCATTTCAGCAAGGGCTTTCACTAAAGCGTCAGCCGTTGCCTGGCAGTCGAAGACTCCGTGTACGTAGCTTCCGTAGACGTTATCCTTGAAACAGCCGTCCTTTTTGCTCACGCCCGTGACGCTGTCGACTATCTCAGTAACGGGTTTGCTGCTTGCGGTCTCGCCCATGTGTATCTCATATCCGTCCACCGGGCATCCGGAAAGGCCCCTTAAAGTTCCTCCCAGTATATTGAACACGCCCTGTACTCTCGTGCGGTTCTTCTGCTGGGAGAAAACGGTCCTTGTGGGAAGGAGGCCTATGCCTCTCATCTCTCCGCCTTCCTCTACGCCGTAGGGATCCGAAAGCTCTTCGCCCAGCATCTGATATCCTCCGCAGATGCCGAATACGGGCTTTCCGGAAGCGGCGTGTTGTTTTATCTTTGCCTCGAGCCCCGACTCTCTGAGCCACATGAGGTCTTTCATGGTATTCTTCGTTCCCGGCAGTATCACCAGGTCCGGATCTCCGAAATGGGCCGTGGATTCCACGTATCTTAGGGATACGCCCTCTATGTTTTCAAGCACTTTGAAGTCAGTGAAATTGGAAAGCCTGGGAGTCCTCATGACGGCTATGTCTATGAGGTCCGCAGCCCTGTCCGTAAGTCTCTCCGAAAGGCTGTCTTCGTCGTCTATATCGAGATGCACGTAAGGCACCACCCCTACTACGGGTATGCCCGTGAGCTCTTCTATCTGCTTTACTCCGGGGGTCAGTATGGATTCGTCTCCCCTGAACTTGTTTATGATGAGACCCTTTACCATGGATCTTTCCTCGTCGTCGAGAAGGGCTACGGTGCCGTAGAGCTGCGCAAAGACTCCGCCTCTGTCAATATCTCCAACTATGAGGACGGGCGCCTTGGCTTCTCTGGCCATGCCCATGTTGACGAAGGGATCGTCGTCTTTTAAGTTGATCTCAGCAGGGCTGCCGGCCCCTTCGATGACTATGATGTCGTTTTCTTCCGAGAGGGTGTTGTAGGCCTTCATCACGTCGGGAAGAAGCTCCTTCTTCATGGCGAAGTAGTCTCTTGCGTTCATCTGGCCCCTGACCTCGCCGTTGACAATGATCTGGGATCCTACGTCGTTGGTAGGTTTGAGCAGTATGGGATTCATGAGCACCGAGGGCTCTATTCCTGCCGCTTCTGCCTGCACCACCTGTGCTCTTCCCATCTCAAGTCCCTCGCTGGTTATGAAGGAATTGAGCGCCATGTTCTGAGCTTTGAAAGGCGCAACTTTCTTTCCGTCCTGTTTGAAAACGCGGCACAGTCCCGCAGCAAGAATGCTCTTGCCCGCATTGGACATAGTGCCCTGTATCATTATGCTTTTTGCCATATCTATTTCCTTTCGGCGCATTTTTCAAGGAAGCGCTGTACGAGCCCGGGATCCGATTCGTAGTAAAGATGCGGAAAGCCTGCGAGAAGATTTCCTCTCGTATGCTCCGCCCTCCATTCTCTGGAGCCATTGGGCTTTACAGCCCTAAGCGCTTCTCCGCAGTCTCCGCTCTCGAAGTAGTGGAACTCGTGGGCTTTGAGGGTATCTCCCTTCTTCAGGAAGGCGCTGTCTTCCTCGGCATGAAGAGTAATATATCCAAACCTTCCGAGCCTTGGGGTCTTCCAGGTCTTTGCCTTTATTATGCCGCACATGGGATAGAATACCCCGTTCATATCTTCCATTTCTTCGTGGAGATACATGAAGCCTCCGCATTCGGCAAGGCAGGGCATGCCGCCTTCTATGGCAGCCCTTATGCTCTCTCTCATGGAAAGGTTTTCCGAAAGCTCCTTTGCGTAAAGCTCGGGATAGCCTCCGTAGAGTATGAGGCCCTGCACACCCTCTGGCAGTTTTTCATCGTGTATGGGAGAAAAGGACACGAGCTCGGCCCCCATCTCCCTGAGTATAGCCAGATTGTCTTTGTACATGAAGCAGAAGGCTTCGTCGTCCGCAAGGGCTATCCTGACGGGTATCTTTTCATATTCCCTTTTTTCTGCGGATACGTCCATGGCCGGCGCGCTGCAGGCCAAAGAGATGATCCCGTCCATATCGAGGGTCTTTTCGAGAAGCCCGGCAAAGCTGTGGAGCCTCTCGGACATATCCTTTATCTCGCCGGGCGTCACGAGGCCAAGGTGCCTGGATTCTATGACCATGTCCTTTGCCACGGGCACGTAGCCCAAAGCTTTTACTCCCAGCTTTTCTATTTCGTCTTTAAGAGCAAGGAATATCTTCTCCGGCATCCTGTTGAATATGACGCCTTTGATATTGCTTCCCTCCCTGAAATCCAGGAAGCCTTTAAGGCTGGCAAGAGCCGACAGGCTCTGCCCCCTCGCATCCACAATTAGGACCGAAGGGCATTCCAGGACCCTGGATACGTGGTAGCTGGATGCGTCCGCCGAATCGGCGGCCATGCCGTCGTAGTATCCCATGACCCCTTCTATGACCGAGATTTCGGTCCCTTCGGCGTTCCTTGCGAATATCCTTCTCAGCTGATCCTCTCCCGTAAAGAAAAGGTCCAGATTGGCCGATCTTACCCCTATGACCTTCTCGTGGAACATTGGGTCTATATAGTCGGGTCCGCATTTGAAAGAGGATATGGAAATGCCTCTGTCATGAAGGGCTTGAAGTATGCCGCATACTATCATGGTCTTTCCGCTTCCGCTGGACGGAGCGGAAAAGAGTATCCGTCCTCTGCTCATCTTCTGTCCTCTCTTTCTTCGGCAAGAAGATTGGCCTTGGGAACTCCCGGTCCGTCGCAGGAAACGATGAACACAGGGTTCTGGGCTGTCATGAGATGGTATCTTCCCAGCTTCCTGCCTCTTGCGGCCGAAAGCTGTACATAATCTTCGTTTATGAGGCCAAGGGCTTTCACGGCCTCCGATACGTCGCCCAGGCTTTCCACGGTGACAGTGTTCATGACCACCCTCACGGAAGGATTCTTTTCAAGAGCTTTCTCTATGATGGGTATCATGCTTCCCGAGCTTCCGCCTATGAATACGTGGGTGGGTGCTGGAAGATCCTTAAGAGCTTCCGGAGCAAGTCCCTTTATGACCTGAACGTTTGTAACGCCCAGGTGCTTCATATTCTTTTCTATGAGTTCGCAGGCGTCGTCTTCCTTTTCCACCGCGTAAACGAAACCGTCTTCCGCTGCCCTTGCCATCTCGAGAGACACGGAGCCCGTTCCGGCTCCCACGTCCCAGCAGACGGAATCTTTGGAAAGCTTGAGCTTTGCCATGGTGACCGCCCTTATCTCCTGCTTGGTCATGGGGACCTCAGCCCTCAGGAAGGCTTCGTCTTCAAGGCCCTGGGTAACAGCTTCCTTTGCCGCGTCTTCGTTGAGGGCAAGTATGACCGCCAGGGAATCGAATTCCTTATCTTTAAGCTCTTCGGCAGTGCCTCTCGTAATGCGCTCGTTTTCGTAGGAGAGGTTCTCGCCTACTACGAGTCTGACCCTTCCCAGGCCGTTATCACAGAGGATACCCGCTATCTCCTTTATGCCCATATCTCCGCCGGTAAGCGCGAACACCTTGGGGTTGCTTCTGATCTTCCCTGCCAGGTTGCAGTACCTGCCGTGGGCGCTGACAAGAAGCGCATCGTCCCAGGACTCGCCTATGCGGCTGCAGAAATAGGGTATGGACGATATGCCGGGAAGGACCTTTACGTCCAGATCCGAAAGAAGTGGCAGCAGCTTCTTTGTGCCGCTGTAGAAGCCCGTATCTCCGGACATGGCCACGGCTATCTTCAGAGCCGACGAGGCTCTGATCACCTTCTCTATGTCCTTTGCCAGTACGGCGAACTCCAAAGGCTTTCCGAAGGATGAAAGGCTCTCGGCTATGCGCTTTGCTCCTATGATGAGCTCAGCTTCCCTGCAGGCCTTTTCAGCTTCCAGAGTCAGAGTCTCTCCGTCGCCCATGCCTATGCCGAGGACAGTTACCTCTTTCCTCGGCTCTACGCCGTATCTTTTCTTAAGAAGCCCCAGGCACTCTCCGTAGGAGATGCCCTCTTCCTTAAGAGGCCTCTTTATGACTACGGACTTTACGCCGCAGTCGGCCGCGGCTTCCACCTTGTCGGTGAATCCGCCCTCGGCTCCCGTATCCTTGGTGACCATCCAGGTTATGCCCAGCATCTCCATGGTGGCCTTGTTTATCTCGTAGCTGAAGGGGCCTTGCATGCCTATGATGTGGCTGCATGGATATCCCAGGTCCATGGCTTTCTGTATGCCGTCCGGCATGGGAAGTATACGGGCATATATGCGCTCCGCGAAATCCTCCACCGCCGCGAACTTATCAAGTTCCTTGCTTCCCGTGGTCAGAAGGATCTTGCCTTCCACCGTGTTCAGGAAGGCGGCCGCGCTTTCCGTATCCTCGACGAATACGAAGGAATCATCCTCCGCACCGACGTCCCGGAGGAGCCTTAAGTACTCCACGCCTTTTTCTTTGCAGGCTGCTCTGACGTTTTCCGTCACCACCGCTGCGTAGGGGTGAGTGGCGTCGATGACAAGTTCGGGCTCTATCTCAGACAGCAGCTGCTTTATACCTTCCTCGTCTTTTCTTCCGCAGAGCACTTGTATATTGGCTGCTGGTTCTATGCGGCTCTTGCCGTACTCGGTGGCGACGCTGACCCAGAGCTCAAGTCCCTGGTTCCTGCACGCCGCCGCAATGTTTTTTCCTTCAGTTGTTCCTGCGAAAAGCAGTACTTTATTCATGCGTATATCCTCTTGGAGTCACCATCCTGTCTCCGATCTTCCTGGTCTGTGAATTGCCGATGAATACTGTGGAGAACATATCCACTTCGGTGTCTCTGAGCTCCTTAAGTGTCAGCACCTGAGTGCATTCTCCTTCTCTTCCTATGTTCTTGGCTATGCCGCATACGGTCTCAGGAGACTGGTACTTGAGCACCAGATTGCAGGCCTTCTGCAGATAGTCGTGTCTCTTATGGCTGGAAGGGTTGTAAAGGCAGATCACGAAGTCCGCAGCAGCAGCGCACTCGAGCCTCTTTTCGATCTTCTCCCAGGGGGTCATGAGATCGCTTAAGGAGATTACCGCAAAGTCGTGCATGAGAGGAGCTCCCAGTATGGCGGCGCCTGAAAGGACCGCGGATACTCCGGGTATGGTCTCTACCTCAACTCCTTCGTACTTGACTGCGAGCTCTTCGATGAGGCCGCTCATTCCGTATACGCCTGCGTCTCCGGAGCAGATCATGGCAACGTCTTTTCCTTCGGCTGCCTTCTCGAGAGCCAGTTCGCATCTCTCTACTTCTTTTCTCATTCCGGTGGTGAGCATCTCCTTGTCCGGAAAATGCTCCTTCACCAGATCGATATATACCGTGTACCCTATAAGGATATCGGATGCCTTAAGAGCCTCCTGGGCTCTTACCGTCATGTTCTCATAACTTCCGGGACCTATGCCCACTACGTAAAGTTTACTCAAAGTGTATTACCTCCTCATATTTTCCCAGGGCGAAGGTCATTCCGTTCTCCGCCCGTTTCCTGACTGTAAGTTCTTTCGCTCCGGCGCAGACCGCCGCTCTTTCGCACACGCAGTCCACCCCGGTGGTGTCCGCCACGAAGGACGAAGAAGAGAACTCTCCTTCGGTCTTCATCAGTTCCTCCGCCGTGAAGAAGACGAAGGGCACCTTCAGTTTCTTCGAAAGGGCTTTCAGCCCTTCCTCATCTTTCTTTATATCTATGCTCGCTATGCACCTGACCTCGTCAGGAGATATACCGCTCTCCGAGAGCATCCTCATGAAGAACTCCTCCAGCTCCCCCGGATCCTTATCCTTTCTGCAGCCCATACCTACGGCATAGCTCTGGGGTACCAGGTGCAGGCATCTGTCGAAGGGTTCTTTCGAAACGTCTTTCGAGATGCATATGCCAAGCTCCGCATCTCCTTTCACAAGGCCTTCCGGAAGCTCTCCTCTGACCGCTACGTCGGATGCAAAGCCTACCTTTTTCCCCGCCAGCAGGTCCACGGAAACGTCCTTGGCCAGCTTCATGCTCTTGATCTTCAGATGGTTCTTGGTGGCGAAAACGTCCACGGCGAAGAGCCCGTGTATGTCCGTCGCCGTAGTGACTACGGGTATGGAACCAAGTTCATCGGCTATTACCGATGAAAGCTCGTTAGCTCCTCCTATGTGGCCTGAAAGGAGCGGTATGACGTAATGACCCAGCTCGTCGGTGACTATGACCGCCGGGTCCGTCGTTTTGCTTTTTATCCAGGGGGCTATGGCCCTGACCGCTATGCCCGAAGCGCAGCAGAAAATCAGGGCGTCGGCTTTTTCGAAGCCTTCCTTAGCCCAGGAAACGGCACTTCCCTCTATGGGGCGTGCGTCTCCTTCGCAGTATTTTTCCGGAGCCCAGACGGAGCATTCCATTCCTTTTTCAGAAAGAACGGACGCTATCCTCTCTGCCGTGCCCAGGCCCGTCAGACTGTATGCAGCAAGCCTTACTATCATTTCGTCGCTTCTCTGTATCCCGTTGTGAATGCCGGGTTGTAAAGATCGGATCTTCTGTAATTGGTGTGGGTGACAACGTCGCCTACTATGATGAGGGCCATCCTTGTGACGTTGTTATCCTTTGCGCACTGGGCAAGAGTGCCCACTGTGCAGATATATTTCCTCTCATCGGGCCACGTGGCTCTGTAGACTATGGCAGCGGGAGTATCCGCGCTGTAACCGCCTTCGATGAGATCCTTGGAGGTCTCCTCGAGAAGTCCTGAAGAAAGGAACAGGACCATGGTGGCATGGTGGGATGCAAAGGATCTGATGCTCTCCTTTTCGGGCATCGGCGTCCTTCCCGCCTGCCTTGTGATTATGATGCTCTGAGATACGTCTGGAAGAGTGTATTCCAGATTGAGGGCCGCCGCGGCTCCGCAGAAGGAGCTGACTCCCGGGCAGTAATCGTATTCGATGTTCTTTTCGTCAAGTATGTCCATCTGCTCTCTGATGGCTCCGTAGATGGACGGATCTCCCGTGTGCAGACGCACCGTCATGAGGCCTTTTTCTTCGGCCTTTTCCATGGCTTCTATGACTTCTTCCAGGGTCATCTTTGCGCTGTCATATACTGTGCAGCCTTCCTTTCTGTAATCGAGAAGAGCCGGGTTCACGAGAGAACCTGCGTAGATTATGACGTCTGCTTCCTCGAGATAGTTCTTACCTCTTAGGGTGATGAGATCGGCAGCGCCGCTGCCTGCTCCTACAAAATGAATCATTACCTTTCCTCCTTATATTTCCTCTTATATGATCATATATTCTTCATTATTTTCATTTGCGATCGAAGACAATTATAAAAAACTGTAGCAAAAACAACAAACCATCTAAAATGAGTAAAATAGCGTTATTAATTGTTTCCTCAGGAACATTGAAATATAATGTACATCTTGTAAACGTAATCGTCGTTACGAGTAGATGTAAATAATTAAGTATTCCAAGCAAGGTATAACGTCTTGTACTATCTGAACTAAATAAAGGCATTAAGAAAATTCTTTCTGGCAAACTCCATTGTAAATTAAATGCTTTTCTTACTTTTGTAATACTCCCATGTCTCGCTCTTTTGTTTCCTGAAATAAGGAATCTTGCCCTTAAATAAATGTTAATGAAAATGTAGGGAAATACAGTATAGCAAAATATTAAAAATATATATTTATTCTGATTTAACAACTCCATTATTGCACCGAGCTCCACATATGTAACAATATTGACTTTGTAACAGGAGCGACCACTCCCTTTACAATACTGTGTATTGCTCCTATCCCAGATCTTACAGACTCTCTACCAGTTTGTGTGAAATAGTATTTCCAATTTCCATTATGTAAGGCGGTACTAAACGCTGAGTGCATATGCTTTGTTGCCGTTCCAGAGCCACTAAGATATCCACTCATAGCGCCGACAACAAGACCTGTTGTACCATCTATCTACTTATCCTTTATGATCATAAGCGAATAATATCCTGCATCTTCGGGGATCTCGTCCGCGGACCTGTATACCTTCTGGTTTTCCGTTCCGCAGTTCTCCACCATCTGGACGCTCAGCTTCTTTGCCTTTGCCGCTTTGAGAGTCTCCTTTATATCGTTTTTCATGAACACCTTTACGCCGCTGTAATCGAGGGCTTCGGTAGGTTTGTAGGTTCCCGGTATTACGTGGAGCTCGTCATCGTTTTCGCAAAGGGAAGTCTCCAGCACCGCCGCTGCCGCGCAGAAGGAGGTGATGCCGGGCACCATCTCGGTATCGTACCCGTTTGCCTTCACACCCTTGTGAAGGTAGAGATATGTGGAATATACGGAGGTATCGCCCAGGGTGATGAATACCACGTCCTTGCCTTCCTCCAGTTTCGCGCATATATCGTCTATACCCTTTTTGTATGCAAGGCGCCTCTTCTCCTGGTCTTTGGTCATGGGCATATCGATCATAAGGGCTTCCTTTTCCTCTATCTCCGGAACAGCACCCTTTGCTATGGTGTATGCAAAGCACTTATCCCTTTCTTTGCCGGGCATAGCCACTACCGCGCATTCCTTTATGAGCCTGGCTGCTTTGAGCGTCAGCAGTTCCGGATCTCCGGGACCCACTCCCACTCCGTAAAGTTTTCCTTTTTTCATTTCGTATATTTCTCCTTTAATTCCGCCATCCACTTTTCCGCTTCGCCCGTGGTGCACAGCACCCCGTAGACGGAGGAAAAGACTACGACGGATATTTTCATATCGCTTCTCGTTCTGTTGTTGACATAAAAGTCCACCTTCTCCGCAACTATTTCCATGGTCTTTTCGAGAAGACCCGCGTCCTTTATGACAGCCAGCATCTCGTCGGTTGTAAGGCAGCCGAGTATCTTTCTCGCCGCCTCTATATCGCAGCCTGCCCTTACAGCGCAGGCAGCCATGAGCTCCGCTCTTGCGTCCGCTTCCCTTGAATGGGAATTCATGATGCCCCCGGTGAGCTTTATGAGCTTTCCTATATTGCCCACGAAGAGAAGCTCCTTTATCCCTTCGGCGGAAGCCATATCCAGCCCCTGCCCTATATAGTTGGAACACTTGACCAGAGCTTCGTCGGGAACGTTGCACTGCTCTCTTATGAAATCTGCCCCATAGTTTCCGGGAACCATGACCAGCCTGTCATAGCCGTTGGCGTGCTTCTGCCTTATCTCCAGCGCTATGGTGTCCAGAAGGGCTTTCTCGCTCATGGGCTCAACTATGCCGCTGGTCCCGAGCACCGATATCCCGCCTTCAATGCCAAGGCGCGGATTGAAGGTATGCTTAGCTATCTCCACTCCCTCGGGTATGGATATTACTACGTCGAGGCCTTCAGCCGTGCC
>JAFRIQ010000054.1 GCA_017432725.1 Bacillota bacterium | reverse complement strand
GAATATGCCAATGAGCTTTACGAATATGCAGTCTCGAAAACAATGGAATACATAGATACGGTAAAGTGCGGAGTGTTCGGAGGGGATATGAAGGTCGAGCTTCTTAACGACGGCCCCTTCACCGTTATACTGGATTCGGATATTATATAAGGCAAAGATCCTTAGGAGGTATATGAATGACAAAAGTTGAAGTAATGCCGGGCCCCTGCGGTTTTCTTACGACGATAACAGCGGAGAGGACGGGAGTCAAGGTCCGCGGACACGTGGAAGTTGCGGTCCACGTCGAGACCCAGTGCAAAGCAGTTAACGATATGATGGAGGCCCTGGGAGATAAATTCGATTCCCAGAAGGTATGCCTGGTACATCCGGGAGAAGGACCTTTCAACGATTTCGCTAAAACTCATTTCCCGGTCCACGTAGCCTGCCCCGTCATAGGAGGGATAACCAAATGCGTGGAAGGAGAATCCGGACTCGGTCTTAAGAAAGACGCATATATTAAGTTCATAGAAGAATGAGCATGACGCCGCAGACATTCCATCTGCGGTCTTTTTGTGATAAAATCAAGTGTTATGGCAGTGATACTCAGTTCATCCTGCGAAGCCCAGCTTCGCAGCGAGATGTACAAAAGAATAAAGGAAGAACTGGACTGTATAAGAAACGGCTCGTCTCCCGCAGAGAGAGTGGTGCTGATAGTTCCTGCCCAGGAGACTCTGCAAAGCGAAGAAGAAGGCTTCAGATCCTTAGGAGGCGAAGGTTTCTTCGATTTCGTTGTCATGTCCGGAGCAAAGCTCCGCTCAGAGATACTCAAGGAAACGGGATCGCCTGCCAAGACTGCGGTAAACAGCATAGGCCGCAAGATGCTTTTAAGAAGGATAAGTTCAAAAAGAAAAGATGAACTTACTTCCTTCAAAGGCGTATGCAGCGGCGACGGGTTCCTGGATCTTGCCGGAGATTTCATAGTCCAGCTCAAACAAAACGACATAGATCCTGCCAAACTGGCAGCGGTAACGGAAGAACTGGAGCCTTCTGGCATCCTTGCTTCCAAGCTGTCCGATATGCAGATCATTTATTCCGATTACGAAGAGATCATGGCCGGCAAATATACGGACTCGGAAGATCTCCTCGCATATACCACCGAAAAGATCAAAGATTCGGAATACGTAAAGTCTTCGGTCTTCTGGTATTTCGATTTCTATTCATTCACGAAGAGAGAATATGCCTTTCTTAAAGAGCTTGGAAGATACTCCGTATCACTCAATGCCGCCGTCCTCGCAGGCAAAAACAGATTCGCGTGCGGAGAGAAGACCGCTGACAGGCTGTCGGCTGTGCTTTCGGCAGAGCGCACAGTGCTTGAACCGCCTGCCGAAGAACTGCGCGGTATAAAGATCGTGGAATGCGCCTCTCCCTATACACAGAGCAGGACCATAGCCGCCGACATTCTATCCAACGTAAGAGACAGGGGTATGTCCTACAAAGATATGATAGTGCTGACCCAGGACATGGGCGGTATGGGTGAGAATCTGAAAAGGGTCCTCACATCCTCAGGGATACCCGTATTCATGGACGAAAAGAGGAGCATGCAGCATTCTCCCGCGGCCAGGATCATTTCCTCCGTTCTCGGGATAGCCGCAGGCGGATTCAGAAGACAGGCGGTGCTTTCATATCTCAAGTGCGGTATATCGGGCTTTACCGAAGACGAGACTGAAATTTTCGAAAACTACGTCAAGCATTACAAAATATACGATAAAGGTTTCCTTAAACCGTTCAAGTACGGAAAGGATCAACTGGGAGAAGAAGATTTTTCGCTCGTGGAGGAAATACGCGGTAAAGTTGCGCAGCTCTTTTATCCTTTTGCGGAGAATCTGGAAAAGGCCGAGACCGTATACGAGAAATCGAAAGTTCTGTATGAATTCCTCGCAGGGGATATTGGAATGCCGGAAAAACTCAGGGAAGAAGCGGGGAGGCTCGAGGAGCAGGGCTACCTCGACGCCGCAGGCGAGATGACCCAGAGCTTTGCTGCAGTGACCGGACTTCTGGACCAGATGGTCGAACTGTTCGGCGACGAGAAGATGAGCTCAGAAGAATATTCGCAGCAGCTTCTCGGATGTTTCGACGATATAAAGATCGGAGTACTTCCCCAGGCAGAAGGAAAACTAAGGATAGGCACTGTGACCAGGTCGGCTTTCTCAGGCGTCAAAGTCCTGTACATAGCCGGTTTCAACGACGGGATCATACCGTCGGATCCTTCAGGAGATAATATTCTTACGGAAAGCGAGATAGAAACTCTCAAAGGAGCAGGGCATGTCTTTGCAAAAGATTCCGATACCCTTCAGGAAGAGGAGATGTTCCAGATAGAGAGGACTCTCAATTCCGACACAGTGCAGACCATCATATGCTACTGCCAGTCGGATCTCGACGGCAACAGCTTAAGACCCTCAGCGCTGCTTTCGCAGCTGCCTGTGGGAAATGTTGCCTTCAGCGAAGGCCAGGATATAGATAAGGCTATAGAAAGCGATTTCATGTATGCCGGATATATACAGAACAAAGATCTGGTATATTCCAAGATGCCTCAGATGCTCAAATCCATGGCAAACGGGAAAGAAGTACCCGAAGATTGGAAAGAAGCATACAACGAGGTGAAGGGCAGCGATATGGCCAGGGCCGCGGCAGGCGCGGTATTCTTCAGACCGGATTCTGCTCCACTGGACAGAACTTTATCAGGAGAACTGTTTGTGAAAGCGACCGGTGACTACTACAGTCCGACACAGCTTGAGCAGTATTCCGCCTGTCCCTTCAGACATTTCGTTAACAACGGCCTAAGACCCAAGGAACTCAAAGATTTCGACGTGGGCAGCAGGGAGGCCGGTACCATATATCACACGGCTCTTCTTGAGCTCTCCGAAAAACTTTCAGGACCATGCAGAGACAAAGGCATCGATATGACAGACCCTTTGTCGCCATGGATGACTGTCACGGAAGAAGAAACGAAAGCCCTTGTTCACGAAATACTTGAAAAAGGGAAAGCAGATCTTCTCGGAGGCGTGATGGAGTCTGACGAAGCGTCGGAATACAGAACGGAGCGCATACTCAAGGTCTGCCTGATCTTTGCCAAGTATATGATAGAACAGGTCAGAAAGGGCAGAGTCTCGGATATGTATTTCGAAAAGAAATTCGGAGGAGGATCGAGAGACGCATTCCCGCCGGTATACGTGGATACTCCTTTTGGCAGAGCCGTCATAGAAGGCCAGATAGACAGGGTAGATATACTTAGTTCCGATTCGGGGAAATACGTTAAGATCATAGACTATAAATCGGGGAACAAGAGCTTT
Source organism: Bacillota bacterium (assembly GCA_017432725.1). Classification (GTDB taxonomy): domain Bacteria; phylum Bacillota; class Clostridia; order Peptostreptococcales; family Anaerovoracaceae; genus RUG13409. Next base: position 1,942 of record JAFRIQ010000054.1, on the reverse strand, counting down.
GACAGAAAGAAGGTAGAGGAAGGACTAGACCTTCAGCTGATGATATATCTTGAAGGTGCCCTCGGAAGCGACGAAGAATTAAAGCCTGCAGGTGTTTTCTATTACGCTGTGAAAGACCCGGAGCAGGAGAGGCAGTACGCTGACGTCATAGCCGACGAAATATCCGCGGATGCTGCGGAGAGGCTGGCCAAGGATTTTCTTCTCGACGGAATCACAGTGGATAAAAAGGATGTGCTCTGCGCCATAGATTCTGAGCTCGAGGGAAAGGATAAAGTCGAATCTACGGTGTTCGATCCTAAGCTCAGGTCTGCGTCAAAGCGTATAATCACGGAAGATGATATGGAATCTCTCAGGCAGACTTTTAAGGAAAAACTTACTGAGATCTGCAGCGGTATAAGAGATGGAAAAATAGCTGTAAAACCCGCATTTTTCAATAAAGAATACGTGGCGTGCAAGTATTGCGAATTCAAATCCGTCTGTCTCTTTTCGCTTAAAAATGGATAAGTGAGATAAAATATACATTATTTATATAAATGTATATTATCTTGTTAAGTATTAGTAAAAACTACAAAGTGACCTCTTCAATTTGTGATATGTTACAAAAAAAGGGTATTCACATTCTTTTTTACTATGCTATAATAATCGTGTAGTTACCGGCCAATGGTAACCACTTACTGTACAGGAGGTATTTAAATGATTGTAATTGGCGAAAAAATCAATGGTGCTATTCCATCAATCAAACAGGCTATCGCTGACCGTGATGCTGAACTGATCAAGCAGCGCACGATCGCTCAGACAGAAGCAGGCGCACATTTCCTTGATTGCGCTCCTTCCGTAGCCCCCGAACTGGAATATGACGCTATGGTATGGCTCCTCGATATCATGCAGGCCGTCTCTGACGTTCCTATTTGTATCGACAGCCCGAATCCCGAACTTCTTAAGAGAGTATTCGAAGAAGGTCTCGTAAAGAAGCCCGGAATGATTAACTCAGTCAACATGGAAAAAGACGGACTCAAGTGCGACATGCTCTTCCCGCTTGCAGCAGGAACAGACTGGAACGTTGTAGGTCTTACATGTGACAACGACGGAATTCCTTATGAATCCCAGAAGAAGATTGACATTGCTAAGAGAATGATCGACAAGGCAAATCATTATGGAGTAGATCTCAAGAACTTCCATATCGATCCCTGCGTCATGGCTCTCTCCACAATGTCAAACGCAATGAGAGACTTCGAGACATGCATCATCGGCATCCACGACTATGCCCCTGAAGTAAAAGTCACCGGAGCTATCTCCAACATTTCATTCGATATGCCGGCAAGAAAGTTCGTAAACTCCAACTGCATGGCATACGCCATCAAAGCAGGACTCGATTCAGCTATCATGGATCCCTGCAACGCAGAGATGATGGGCACTATCTATGCTTGCGAAGCTCTGTGCGAGATGGACAAGAGCGGAAGAAAATACAACCGTGCATACCGTGCTGGTAAGTTCGGTCAGAAGAAATAGTTTATATTAGTTCCAAAGTAGAGAAAGGAAAGGAATTATTATGGTAGATTTTGAGAAATTAGCAGAAGCAATGGGCGACCTCGACGAGGACGCAATGGTTGCAGACCTTGAGGCAGTTATGGCAGAAGGCGGCGCAGACGCCAGCAAAGCTATGGAAGCATGCCAGAAGGGTATGGACATCGTCGGAAGCAGATTTGAGGAAGGCGAATATTTCGTAGGCGACCTCATTTATGCAGGCGAACTCATGACACAGGCTGTTGACATTCTTAAGGATGCTCTCGTATCCGGCGGAGAAAGCGGCCCCGCAACAAAGATGATCCTTTGCACAGTAAAGGACGACCTCCACGACATCGGAAAGAACATCGTTCGTTCCATGCTCGAAGCAAACGGATTTGAAGTACTCGACCTCGGTATCGACTGCCCGAAGGAAAAG
>JAFRIQ010000053.1 GCA_017432725.1 Bacillota bacterium | reverse complement strand
CGATAACACCTGCAGCAACTGCGACAGTAACACACGTAGCCGACAGTGCAGAGAAGAAGAACACCTTCACCTGGACGGTAGAGAACGAAGATTTCTACACGAAGGGCGAAGACACCTACGGCGATCTGACGATCAAACCGGCAACACTGACGGTAACAACGCAGAGCGCAGAGAAGCCGTATGACGGAACAGCGCTTACGGCATCTGGTGAAATAACAGGTTTCCAGAACAACGAGACTGCTACGTTCACAGTAACAGGAACTCGTACAGACGTAGGAACTGCAACCAACAGTTACACGCTGGTATTCGATCAGACAGCAGCCGCGACAGACTACACTGTAAGCGAGAATCTGGGAACGCTCGAAGTTACCATCAATAAGGTTGCAATCGTTGTATCTTCTGAGTCTCAAAGCTGGGCATATGACGGTGATTCCCATACTTATCAGGTATATGCAGTCAAGTACGGCGATACGGATGTTACCGCAGATGCGACAGGCAAGATATTCACACTGCCCACAGGAGATATTCTCACGATAACACCGATAGGAGTCGGTTTAACCGGAGTAACTACAGTTGCTGACAACCAAGAGAATAACAATACATTCACCTATACTATTGCCCATGCGACAAGAACAAGAGGCGCAGGAGATGTAAGCGACAACTACGAAAACATCACTGAAGAAGTCGGTACTCTGAAGATCGTTCAGGCTGAACTGACGATCGAAATGGCCGACCGTACGCTGCCTTACACTGGCGCAACACAGTACGGCTGGAATAGGACAGACTCTGGCAAGGAAACGATCACCGGACTTGCAAATAACGAGACAGTGACTATCGATTACACTCCGTCTTCTGGAAAGACAGTCGCCACTTATGAAAACGGTGCATATGATTTGTCCACTCTCGTCATCAAGGACGGAGAAACAGTTGTGACAGCTAACTATGCCGTAACAACCACAGCCGGAAAGCTGACGATCGAGAATGATAATAAGGCATTAAAGGTCGCATCCGCAAGCAAGGATTGGGACTACGATGCAGACACTCATACTTACCAGGTTTATACAGTGACCTACGGAGATGAGACCTACGATGTGACTATCGCTGCAGGAGCTACAACAGGAACAGCTACTCTGTCTACAGGAGATACGGTAACGATCACTCCGACAGACAGGGGAGCAAACGGTGTCAAGAACGTTTTAGACAGTGGAGCCAACAGCTTCAGCTGGGAAGTGGAGAATGAAGACAGTTACACGAAGGGCACAGACACGGTCGGAACTCTGACGATCAATATGGTAGACCTGACGATCACCATGGCCGACCAGTCTCTGGAGTATAACGGCCAGACTCAGTACGGCTGGACAAGAGATGATGCAGGTAAGGAGACAGTAACAGGTCTTGTAAACGGCGAGACGGTTACTATCGATTACACGCCGTCTTCCGGAGACGTAGTCAATACATATAACAACGGATCATATGATACCACAACTCTCGTCATCACCGACGGCACAGAAAATGTCACGGAGAACTATAACCTTACAACTGTAACGGCAGGTAAACTGACGATCTTCAAGAACGACAGTATGACCGTTGAAGCAGTCGATTATAGCGGTACGTATGATGCCACTGTTCACAACGGAGGCGGTACACCCAGCGTAACCGAAGGAACCACGCTTTACTACAGCATCTATGATGCAGCCACAGAGACCTGGGGCGAGTACACAGAGACAGTCCCGAGCATCAGGAATGCAGGAACTGTGAAGTACAAAGTAAAGGCTGTCAACCCGAACTATGTTGATGCGGAAGATGAAGGAACACTCACAGTCGCAAAGAGAGACCTGATCCTCATAGGACGCACAGCGTACAGAGAATATAACGGACGTAAACAGGGAGTATATGAAGGATTCCCAAGTGATATCGATTTCGACTGTGAGATGGCTCCGGAAGAAACCGACGAAGATATCTACACCATGAGAGGTCTTCAGGAGGGAGACAGGTTCCATGACTATACGACGAAACTCAGTGAAGGAACCGATGTCAACGACGAGCCTTACTGGCAGTCTGACCTGGTTGAAGCATATATCTGGACAACAGCTGATGCCCAGGGTAACCCGACTGATAAGGATCTCTTCTACAACAGTGCTGACGGAAGCAGCACGTATGTAAAACTTGCTGACGGAACGTATAAGGTAGAAAGTACGAACTACGTACTGATCTACACGCCTCCGAGACTTTATATAACTCCTGCACCTTTGACCATCACGGCAATCGATCAGAAGGATTATGTATATAACGGAAGCGCTCAGGGCCCGGCAGGAACATATACTGAAGGCTTCGATACATACGTAACGGTAGATGGACTCAAGGACAAGGACGCTCTCAGCAGCATCACTCTGAGCGGAAGCCAGACGGATGCAAAGCTGTATGAAGACGAGATCGTACCGAGCGCAGCAGTAATAACAGCGACAAGAAGTGGTAGAGAGGTAGACGTTACAGGTAACTACACCATAAGCTACGTAAAGGCAGATCTCGAAATCAAGAAGGCGCCTGCAAGCGAACTCGGACTTACAGTAGAGGATTATGAAGGCGCATATGATGCGAACGATCACTCTGTCAAAGCAACTACTACAGTTGAAGAAGGAACGACAATCTACTACACAACAGTAGATCCCACGACTGCAACGGAAGCAAACTGGAGCACAACAGCCCCGACATGGACCGACGTGACGACAGCACAGACTGTATACGTAAAGGCAGAGAATCCGAACTACGAGACTGCGACAGACAGCGGAACGGTAACGATCACTAAGAAAGCAATCACTGTGACCGGTACTCTGATCACTGTATACAATGGTGCAGATCAGACCTTGACTCTTACTCCGACGAATTCCACCGGACAGAATGAGAGCCACAGCGTAAGCGGAGTCGTAACAGGAGAAACTCTTACTCTTGAGGGTGCAACTATCACCGGAAAGAACAAAGGCGATTACACTGAACTTGACGGAGCGTACACGTGGAGCGTAACAAAAGCAGACGGTACCACAGATTCCACGGATAACTACACCATAAGCGTAACTGGAACCCTTACGATCAATCCGATAGAAATGAATGTCTGGATCGATTACGATGAATCCGAGCGTTACTATAGCGGACAGGAATGGACAGCAGGTTGCTCGCATGGTATGAGCGATACCCGTTACGGACAGACAGATGAATACAAGAATGTTATTTATCCGCTGTTCGATGCAAACCGTCCGAGAGGAACTGAACCCGGAACGTATAACTGCACGCTGACAGTAGAGATGCTTGAAGCAGCTCACACCGATCCTAACTTCGATATAACGTTCGAAGTTAGAGACGGAGAAATGGTGATCGTACCGAGACCGGTGACCGTAACTATCACAGGTAACAACGATACCGTAACATATAACGGAACAGAGCAGTCTGTCGAAGGATATACAGTCGATATAGAAGTTACAAGGTACGGATTCGAGGAACCGGAATCCTATGTGGATAAAGAAACCGGTGAAACGATCACTACGGACGATCACGCATACCTGAACGAGCTGTATAAGAAAGAGTACATAGGCTTCAGCGGTGACGCTACAGCAAAGGGAACCGAAGCGAAGGGCGGAAGCAATCCTGACGGTACCTATCCGATGGGTCTGGCAACAGATCAGTTCTCCAACTTAGATACAGTTCACTTCACTGTGACCTTCGCAATAGAAGAAGACGGCTGGCTCGATATCGAACCCAAGACGGTGATACTGACAGCAAAGGATGCTGAGAAGGTCTATGACGGAACAGCACTTACACAGCCTGAATTCACAGCTACAGAGCTTGAAGAGAAAGATGATCACGAGTTCACGGTCACGATGACTGCAGACTCCACGATCACTAACATAGGCACACAGGCCAACGTAATAGGAACAGTAGACGGAGTCGATCTCTCGACAGTCGAAGCTGATGCAGACGGATACAAGGCAGTCGGTAGCTATCTCGTAAAGACAGTCGACGGAGAACTCGAAGTAACGCCTAAGACGGTGACACTGACAGCAAAGGATGCTGAGAAGGTCTATGACGGAACAGCACTGACACAGCCTGAATTCACAGCAACAGAGCTTGAAGAGAAAGATGATCACGAGTTCACAGTCACGATGACCGCAGACTCCACTATCACCAACGTAGGAACGCAGGCCAACGTCATTGGAACAGTAGACGGAGCCGATCTCTCGACACTTGAGAAGAACGAAGACGGATACTATGCAATAGGCAACTATCTCGTAAAGACAGCTGACGGAGAACTCGAAGTAAAGCCTGCCGAGCTCACTATCGAAGCTGTAGAGCAGACCAAGGTCTACGACGGTAACGAGGAGACAGATCCTGAACTCACAGTAGAGATGACAGGCCTTGTCGACGGAGAAGAAGTAGGATACGAAATCGGCAGAGAACCCGGACAGGAAGTCGGTGACTACGACATCACTGTAGAGGTAGACGAAGAAGATTATCCGAACTACAAGATCACCGTAAAGAACAACGTCTTCCATATCACTCCGATAATGGATGAGGTAGTCGTAACGGTCAGAGAGAACAGCGGAACATTCGACTTCGACGGATTCGTACATACCGTGAACGGATATCAGCTGGTCTCCATAAGCGACGCTCGCTATACAAGCGATGACTTCAGGTTCAACGGCACCGCAAGCGTAAGCGGAACTTATGTCGGAACATACAACATGAACGTAGTTCCCGGAGACTTCGAGAATGTAAACAAGAATTTCGGCAAGGTAAGATTCGTAGTAATTGACGGAACGCTGACGATCAACGACGTTTACATCCCGCCGCAGCCGCCGGTAAGACAGACCGCGCCTCACCTGACGGTAGTAAAGGTCGTTACATCTAGAGCAGCAGACGCCGCCGGATATAAGCCAGGCGAAGTCGTAAGCTACAGGATAACCGTTACCAATGACGGAGACGGCGATGCCACCAATGTAGTGGTGAGCGATGCTCTTACGAACGATACATGGACCATCGGAGTACTTGCTCCAGGAGCAAGCAGAGACTTCACAGCCACATATACCGTGACCGAAGCTGACGCAGAAAGAGGCAGAGTCGTCAACCAGGCAACCGCAAGGAACGACAACGAGACTCCTGACAACCCGAACACACCGGGTACTTCTGAGATCACTGTCATAGAGGAGATCGAACCTGACAATCCGCCTCTGACACCCGGCGGAGCATGGGCTCTGGTGAACCTGATCGCAGCAGTCGTAACGACAATCACATCACTCGTCATGGCTATCAAGGCCTTCGGAAAGAAGAAGGACGAAGAGGATGACGAGGAAGATGAGGACGATGACACCACAAGGTCCAAGGAAGATGATGATGACGATGAAGAAGATGTGACCACATACAAGCGTCACAGGATCGCCAAACTCCTGGGAATCATCCCGGCAGTAGCGGCCATCATCACGTTCATCCTCACTGAGGATATGACTCAGAAGATGGTCATCGTCGACAAGTGGACGATCCTCATGGTAGTCTACTTCATCGCAGACGCAGTACTGGCCTTCCTTTCCAAGACAAAGAAGGAAGATCCGGACGATGACGACGAAGACGACGACGAAGCGAAAGCAACAGCCTAAGTCTTAAAGTCAAAAAACTAAACAAAAGCCATAAACCTGGCTTGAAGACAGGGGCCTTTCGAAAGAAGGGTCCCTGTTGTTTTATATAAAAGAAAAAGCACTGCAGCTATGTGCAGTGCCTTAGTCGATAATTGAAGTATTATTCCTTGAATAATGTGTGCTTATGAGGCATCAGTACGGTCGCCAGGAGTTCTCCCAGAACGTAACATCCTCCAACCTCTCCTATAAAGACGTATACCATTTCGAGCAGTATCGGCAGGTCCAGACCGTAGCCGTATTTGAGCACAAAGGGTATGATCAGTGTGTTTGCCAGTATGGCGGGGATAGGTACGAGCCAGCGGTTATTTCTGAGCTTCCTTCCGAGATATGCCCCAATGAGCGTTGCGAGGCTTCCGAAGACAACATCCAGTATCACGGCGCCACCGAGAAGGTTTCCAAGCAGGCAGCCTATGAAAAGGCCAGGGACTGCTGCAGAAGTAAAGAGGGGAAGGATGGTCATGGCTTCTGCTACGCGAAGCTGCATTTCGCCGAAGGATATCGGCGCAAAAAGATGGGTCAGAGCCACGTAGAGCGCAGCTATGATGCCGCCCTGAGCAAGCTCGAGAGCAAGCGGTTTTTTTTCATTCATTTGATTTTCTCCTTGTTTTTTAGGGGTGGTTTTCAAGAGACACCCGTAATTGTCTGATGAACAGACTTTTCGTATGATAACACGGAAGGGAAGGATTGGCAAGGGAACGCTCTTTTTTTTAGCGTGTGCGTAATGTATAATCGAAGTGACGGCAAAGCAAGCCTATGGAGGATAAGATATGAAACACCTTACACTGCTTCACAACAACGACATGCACGGGGACTTTCTGCCTGAGGAAAAAGACGGGAAACAGGTAGGCGGTCTGCCCCTTCTTTCCGGTTATCTTAGCAAAGCAAGAGCCGAGAAAGAGAACCTGGTATACGCTATAGCGGGAGATATGTTCAGAGGATCTATAATAGACTCTGAATATATGGGCCTGTCCACCATATCTCTGGTAAACCTTCTGAATCCCGACGTAGCCACCATAGGAAATCACGAGGTAGACTACGGACTTGCCCACCTTCTGTTCCTTGACAAGTGCGCGACGTTCCCGCTCATCTGCGCGAACCTCTTCGTAACCCTCAACAACCAGAGACTCTTCGATCCTTACCTCAACGTTGAGGTAGGCGGAATGAAAATACTCTTTATAGGCATACTGACCGACGAAGTAATAGCCAGCACCAAACAGGAGAAGGTCATAGGTTCCTTCGTAGACGTAGAAGAAGCCGCAAAGGAGATAGGCATAATCTGCGACAACTACCGCACTACCAGCACGGATATGACCATAGTGCTTTCGCATATAGGGCTGGAACTGGACAGAAAGCTTGCGGAGCTTCTTGATCCGGCCTTCGGAGTTGATTTCATCATAGGCGGTCATTCCCACGATTTCATGGAGAAAGCGGAGGTTGTAAACGGCATACCCATCGTTCAGGCGGGCACAGGCACTGATATCATAGGAAGATTCGAGATCGACTATGACGATGAGGAAAAGAAAATAGCGAGCTGGACCTGGCAGTGCGACGAAATAAGCAGCGAGGCTGCGGAACCAGATCCCGTAATGGAAGATATGCTCTACCGCTACAAGGATCAGACCGATGCGAAATACAAGAGAGTCGTTACCAGATGGGCAAGGAAACTCACCCATCCAAGCCGCGAGCAGGAGACCGAGATGGGCAACCTCTATGCAGATATAATGCAGGATGAATCCAGCTTCGACATAATGCTCTTCGGTTCTGGTAGCATAAGGAAAAAAGAACTGGGACCCATAATAGAGTATCAGGACATGCTGGAGAACACGCCCTTCGACGACGTCTGCTGGATGCTGGAAGTCACGGGAGAGCAGTGGAGACGCATCATAAAGCATCTAATGAGAGACGACGCCTGGGTAGGCGAAACTGAGTTCTATCAGTTCTCAAAAGGCGTGCGTATAAAATATAACAAGACCACGAAGGTTTTAGAGGAACTAAAGTTCAAAGGCGAGGACGTGACAGATGATATGAGGCTTAAAATCTGCGTTCAGAACTATCATTACAAGAACTTTGATGAATTCTTCGGAGTGCCCCTGGAAGAGGTCGTAGCAAACAGAAAACCGCGCGTAGTGGCGGTCTCTGTGAACAATATAGTGGAGGAATATTTCTCTACCCACCAGGGTCTGGACGCCCACGTAGAGGGCAGGATAGAGCTCGTAGAATGATATATCGCTATTTGGCGATGAAATAGAAAAGTGCCGCTTTAAGCGGCACTTTTTTCTATGCTTTTTGTTATCTGAGATCTTTATCTCGGGAAGTTCAGGTTCTGTCCGTAGAGGCTCATGAACTCAGGAAGTGAAGCAAGTTCCAGGAACTCGACGCCCTCGTGAAGCCTCCCGGCGTATTCGAACTCTTCTTCGTTTACGGCAGCGAGCTTGGATCCTTCGCCTGCCGCGTTGCCTATGCTCTTGATCTTCGGAAGAAGTTCGGGAGGTATCATGCCTATCCTGCAGGCAGCTTCCGGGCTCATGTAGTTTCCGAAAGCTCCGGCAAGGAGAACTTCTTCAACGTCGTCCGTTGTCTTTCCGAGGCTCTTTATGAGCAGGTCTATACCGGATCTGATAGCCGATTTGGCAAGCTGTATCTCTCTTACGTCCTGCTGGGTGATTCGTACCTGAGATCCGGGGATCTGGTAGTAGGGCATCTGCCTTTCTACTCCGCCTTCGTCCGTATACGGATAACTGGTATCTGTGGTGAGTTTTCCTCTCCAGTTGATTATGCCTGCGTTGAGGAGAGCGGAGATGACGTCAAGCACTCCGGATCCGCAGATACCTATGGCTTCCACGTCGCCAATGACGTGATATTCGAGATGGTCGTTTTCCCAGTGAGCGTGATCAACAGCTCCTGTAGCGCCTCTCATGCCCTGGGATATCCTTGCGCCTTCGAAGGCAGGTCCTGCTGCCGTGGAGCAGCATATACGGCGGTCTTTGTTGCCTATGACCATTTCTCCGTTGGTTCCTATGTCTATCATAAGGGTGACTTTTTCTTTTTGATCGAACCTTGTGGAGAGCATGCAGCCTACGGTATCGGCTCCTACGAAACCGGCTACGTTTGGAAGCGCTCTGAATTCACCCTTTGGGAAGATGGGCAGTATATCGTGAAGAGGAAGAGACAGCTTTTCGTAAACTGTGGGCATGTAGGGAGGAGTCGTAAGGCTCTTGGGGCTTATGCCCATCATCAGATGGTGCATGGCCGTATTTCCTACCATGGATACCAGAGTTATATCTTCTACCTTTATACCGGCTTTGGATGCGGCTTCCTTTGCAAGAGCTTCCATGGCCGTTCTTATGCAGTCTCTAAGTTCCGTTGAATCAGGATTGGTCACCTGGTACTGTACTCTTGCAATTACGTCTCCGCCGTAGGTGGTCTGGGGATTGAGAAGAGAAGCGGTGGTGATTTGTTCGCCGGTCTCTCCGTTCATCAGGTAGGCTACCACGGTGGTAGTACCTATATCGTAGGCCAGTACGTATTTGTTCTTTCCGTCAGCCTGAGTGGTGGCTACCAGACCTTCTGTAAGTATGGTATTCTCAGCTTTCTCGGGAAGCTTTACCAGTATGTCACCGCTTACTTCCGTCTGGCATGCAAGGGCTTCCTCTCCGTTGATGAGGACTTTGCACTTACCGCATTTGCCCTGGCCTCCGCAGGGAGCGTCGAGGGCAAGTTTGGCTTCCTGAATGGCGGAAAGCAGGTTCTTGCCGTCTTCCACTTCCAGCTTTATATCGTCGTTCAATATAGTTACTAAGTGTTTAGCCATAATAGTCTCCTTTTCTCAAACTTGTGATATTATTAGTATATCATAACTTAAGGAAAAAAATAATGACTGTAAATGCATACGCAAAACTGAATCTCATACTGAACGTCAAGGGAAAACGTCCTGACGGATATCACGAGATAGAGACCTTTTTCCAGGCAATAGATCTCTGTGACAAGGTCACGGTGGAAAGATCGGATCATTGCGGAAAAGACAGCTGCGGTTTCCTTCCTTCAGGAAGGTTTCTCCCGGATATACGGCCTGAAAGCAACCTGGCGATGAAGGCTCTTTTGAAGGCAAAGGAAGCCTTCGACGACAGCGGATGTTACCGCATATCCATAGAAAAGAACATACCTCTTGCAGGAGGCCTGGGAGGCGGATCGGCGGACGCCGCGGCGGTCCTTACGGCTCTTGCAAAGCTCTGGGAACTCGAAGATCTTTCGAAGATGTACGGGATAGCGGCAGAGCTCGGTTCGGACGTTCCTTTCTGCCTTGCTTCCCAGAACGGACATCCTGCGGCAATAGGAAGAGGAAGAGGAGAGATCCTGGAGTTTGCGGAGCCCGTAAAGATGAGGGTGGATCTTTATGAAAGCAAGACAGCCCTGGAAGCAAAGACGGCTGCTGTTTACGGCGCTTTGCTTCCGGAGGATTATGTGATACAATACGACGTTGCATCCTTTATGAAGGCAGGCAGCATCGAAGAAAAGAAGAAATACATGGGCAATCACCTACAGCCGGCTCTTGAGAGACTGACCGGAAAGAAAGAGGACATGATGCTCTGCGGCGCAGGCCCCACATATTTCAGGATAGATCAAGACGGAAAATACGGCACGGTCACAGGATAGTGACCTGCAGATCGGAGATAGACGATGAAAAAAAGGATAGGAGTTTTCTTCGGAGGAAAATCCGGAGAGCACGAAGTATCGAGAGTTTCGGCGACGACGGTCATAAACAGCATAGACAAAGATAAATACGACGTAGTCACCATAGGTATAACGAAAGAAGGAGAATGGCTCCTCTACGAAGGACCCATCGAAATGATAGCTCCGGGAGACTGGGAAGAAAAAGCCAGGAAAGACCTCGAAAGGGATCCGGCTCATTTCGGGTTCTCTGTCCTCGGAAGCACGGGGCAGAAACTGACGGACCTCATAGATTTCGCACTTCCCATCATGCACGGACCCAACGGGGAAGACGGCACCATCCAGGGCGTGTTCGAACTTCTGAACATCCCCTACGGCGGCAGCGGAGTCGCAGGCTGCGCCGTTACAATGGACAAGATAATAGCCAAGGAAGTATTCGCAGAGGCCGGCCTTAAACAGAGTCCCTATCTTGCCTTCAATTCGGTGGATATAGAGAACGGAGTGGAGGAAAGGATCAATAAGACATTAGAGTATCCTCTCTTCATAAAACCTGCCAATATGGGTTCTTCGGTGGGCATCACCAAGGTCAGCAGAAAAGAAGACCTGATGCCTGCATTAAAGCTTGCCGCAAGATATGATTCCAGGCTCGTAGCCGAGCACGGCATAGACGCAAGGGAGATAGAGATAGCCGTCATGGGCAACGAGGAGCTTTCCTTCGGAGCCATAGGCGAGATAGTTCCCGGAGCGGAGTTCTACGACTACGACGCCAAGTACAACAATGACGATTCCAAACTTCTGATCCCGGCGCCTCTTACGGAGGAGCAGAGGAATACCGTGAGAGAGATGGCCGGCAAAGCCTACAGGGCCGCCGCTTGCTGCGGATTCTCGAGAGTGGATTTTCTTATGGACAAACAGTCCTCGGAAGTGTATATTAACGAAATAAACGCAATACCGGGATTCACGAGCATATCCATGTTCCCCATGCTGATGATGGAAACGGGGCTCACCCTCCCGGAGATAGTCGATAAGATAATAGAATTGGGATATGAAAGATATAGTCTTAAAAATAACAGGTAAAACCGTAAGCATGCTTCCCAAACCGCCGGAAGGTTTCGATGACACCCCGGTGGAGTTCATCACGGAAGGAAAGCTCTCCACAAGAGGCAGCACGACCATCATAAGCTACGACGAGTCGCCTCTTTCAGGAATGACCGGCTGCAAGACCTCACTCACCATAACCCCGAAGAAGGTCAAGATGAGAAGGACCGGTGAGGATATGGACGGAGAGACCGTGATGGAATTTGAAAAGGGCAAGAGGCACGAGAGCGTCTACGAGACGCCCTACGGTCCGGTGAGCATGGAAGTGCTGGCCCACGAGATATCGGCTTTCGAGCCGGTGGGCGACAGGGAAAGCCGCATGTCCATAGAGTATGCGGTAAGTCTCAGGGGCCTTATGGAATCCAGAAAGATACTTGATATAGAAGTGGTGGATAAGAACTGATATGAGCAAAGAAGAAAGAAAAAGAGGAATAGCCGCAAGGGTGCTGGCCATAGTGCTGGCAGTACTTATGGTATGCGGTTCCTGCTTTTATTTGATATTGATGATCGGAGGAAAGATATAAATGGCAGAATGTGATTTCGACTGCGAAAGCTGCGGCGTAGAGGATTGCGGAGAACCTGAAGCGAAAAACTTCAACATATTCAGGGCATACCTCAACAAGGAGTCCAGCGTAAAGAAGGTAATAGGAGTTGTTTCAGGAAAAGGCGGAGTGGGAAAGAGCATCGTGACTTCTCTTCTGGCCGTTGAAGCGTCAAGGCGCGGAAAGAAAACGGCTATTCTCGACGCCGATATAACGGGACCGTCCATACCGAAAGCATTCGGACTTACGGGAAACGTTGTTCCCGAAGGAGAACATATAAAACCGTGCACCACGGAAGGCGGCATCGACGTAATGTCTTTAAACCTTGTTCTTACCAACGAGTCTGATCCCGTTATATGGAGAGGACCCATGATAGCCAGCGTGGTCAAGCAGTTCTGGACCGACACCATCTGGGATAAGGAAGACATAATGTTCATAGACATGCCTCCGGGGACAGGAGACGTTACTCTTACTGTCTTCCAGAGCCTGCCCCTCGCAGGACTGGTGGTCGTCTCGACGCCTCAGGACCTGGTAGGGATGATAGTTGAGAAAGCCATGAAGATGGCCAACATGATGGACATCCCCGTTCTCGGCATAGTGGAGAACATGAGTTATATGCGGTGCCCTGACTGCGGAAAGATCCTAAGGCCTTTCGGAGAAAGCAAAGCTGAAGCTCTTGCAAAGAAATACGGCATAAAGCTCACGGCACAGATGCCCATAGATCCCAAGCTTGCCGAGACGGTCGACAGGGGAGAGATAGAAAATATCACTTCCAATCCCCTTTCGGAGTTCGCAGCAGCGCTTCTTTAAGAAAATAAAAAGAACGGAGCCTTTAAAAGCTCCGTTCTCGTGTTTCGGAACTCGCTGCGGTCCTTATTTGACTGTACAAAAATAAAACCTTACAATATGCTGCTTATGATGTATAATATTAGCAGACACTCAACTTTTAAGTAATTATCAAAGGGGGATGTAAATTGTCTAAATTACAGAAACTATTGTCTGTTCTTCTTGCACTGGTGATGATCTTGTCAAGTGTAAGCCTTTTATATGCCGAGCCGGCAGATGGATCCGTTAAGCAGGAAGATGTGACAGGCGACAAAACAGCTGCTATCGTTGAACTTACGGAAGAGTCGAGAGTAACAACAGTTACATTATCGCTGCCGTCGGGAGAATATCTGAATAAGGTCGATCTGGTTTTTGTCATGGACGATTCCAACTCGACAAAGAATGGAGATTTCGGTCAAAAAGCCATAGATCTTCTTAATGCTATTACCGATGCAAATCCGGGTGTTGAACTTAAAGTAGGCATCGTTAAGTTCAAGGGCTATGCTACCGATATTCTCGGCACAGGGCTCACTCTTTATGATAAGAACAATAATGAGCAGTTCACCGAAGCGTTGAACGCAAAGCCTGAGGGAAGCGGAAGTAATGTTCACAGCGGTCTGGTAATGGCAAATAAAATGCTTGAAGATGACACAGAAGTAAGCGATGATCACAAGTACATTATTCTTCTGACAGACTGTAAAAGTTATATCTGGAACAATGAAAACAATGAACCGACTACTTTCTATACGCAGTATTATGCATGGGTACAAAACAAGGGATTTGTTATAAACAAAAACGGCGTGCCGGTACTCAACCAGAAAACCCAGGAAATGAAGGAGAGAGGTAACGTATACGTTGATCTTACAGTTGAGGGAAAAACAGCCTTTAATTTCTGGGGTACATCAAACAGCGCGCACAATAAGAGTTCTGATTATTATACTTCTCTTTACAATGCAAGCGTAGAAGATTGGGAGGACCTTGGTACTTCAAAATATGACAGCAAGGCATATTACACAAAGTATTGGGAAGCTTCAGAGTATAGTGGCAACTTAACCGCCGGTGACGGCAGTGTTACAGCCAAGACTGTTAACAACAGTGGCGACATGAACGGAAGCAGCAATGCAAAAAATCTGTTCAAAACATTCTATGACTATACACCTGAAGCCGGTACATTCTGGGAAGATGTCAATTATCTTCAGCTCCATCCGTATGAAGTCGTAGAGACAGAGAGCGAAGACGGTAAGAAAGTATATTCATATGATCTCACCAAACCCAATGATGACTTCTTCCTTTGGCATCCAAGCGCCATGGAAAAAGGAACGTATGTTGCCGGCCACTATTGGTCAGACCTCGATGAGAAATACAATACTGCAGCGGTCGTATTTGTTTCCAGTGACGGATCAGGCTTAAACTATGCCAGTTCTTTCACTTACTGGATGGAAGAAAACAGCGACTATTCTGCGCGTATGATAATGGACTCAAATGGCCAAACTGCTATAGATACAAGCCAAGTCACGAAAATGATGAGCGGCATCGACAACTCAATTCGTTATATGGTAAGCCGCGGAACGGTCACGGATGTGATCCCTGAGGAATTTACGCTTGTTCTTCCTGAAGGAGAATCGCCTTACAAGATGACTAAAGCCGGTGAAGAGGTGACAGCCACGCAGATAGAAAACGGCTGGGCTTTCGGTGCAGAAGGTGAAGACGGCAAATATCCATATGTCATCACTTTTGACGAGGCTGAAAATACTATCGTATGGCAGATCAATGTACCAGTAGAAAACCTTAACCAGATCACGATGAGTTATGATCTGGAAATTGACGAAGACGCAGAGATAGGAGAGCATAAAACTAATACGAGCGCAGTGCTTAAGTATACGTCCTCTGACGGGACCAGAGACGGCAGTTTCACTTTCCCCGTTCCAATTGTTGATTACAAAGTAAAGGGAGAGTACATTGTAAGGCACTATCTACAGAAGTTGGACGGAACAGGCTATGAGCTTGAAAAGTCTTCTGACCCCGAAAAGGGTTTTGTCGGCGAAACAGTTACTGCAGAGGAAGAGAGTTTCAGCGGTTTTACTTTCAATCCTGACGCTGAAGGAACGCTCAAGAGCGCTGACCTGGTGCGGGGAGAAACCGTATATCTTGACCTTTACTACGACAGAAACAGCTACAAGGTGACGTATGTGTATGATGGTGAAGTACCCGAATCCGCACCTGCGGCACCGGCGGAAGCAAGCTATAAATACGGCCAAACCGTAAGTGTTGCGGAAAATGCTGTATTAGATGGTTATACATTCTCCGGCTGGGATAGAAGCGGCACATTTGCAATGCCTGCCGGTGACATTGTAATCAAGGGAAGCTGGACTGAGGTGCCCGCACCGACTCCGACACCCACACCTACTCCAACTCCGACCCCTACGCCGACCCCGGCAAAGGAAACGGCTCCGCATTTAACGGTCGTGAAGGTCGTTACATCAAGCTCACTTCAGACCGAAGGATACAAACCCGGTGAAGTTGTAAGTTACAGGATCACCGTTACCAACGACGGAGACGGAGACGCCAACAACGTAGTGGTCAGAGATGATCTCACGAACAATACATGGACTATCGGAGTGCTCGCTCCGAGAGCAAGCAGAGAGTTCACCACAACCTATACGGTAACTGAAGAAGACGCCGATAGGGGAAGAGTAGTCAACAACGCAAGCGCTACGAGCGATAACGACAATCCGCAGAATCCCAACACGCCGGGACGTGCAGAAGTGCCGGCGATCGCAGAGATCGAACCCGATGATCCTCCGCTCTCCGGAGACGGAGCATGGGCACTTGTGAACCTGATTGCAACCATCGCAACGGCTCTTACATCCATCGTCATGGCTATCAAAGCCCTCGGAAAGAAAAAGGATGAGGAAGATGACGAGGAAGAGGATGAGAACCAGACGAGGTACAAAGACGATGATGACGACGAAGAGGATGTAGCCACATACAAACGCCACAGGATTGCCAAGCTTCTCGGAATCATCCCGGCTCTGGCAGCTATCATCACATTCATCCTTACGGAGGATATGCGTGCACCGATGGTACTTGTCGATAAGTGGACGCTGCTTATGGTAGTCTACTTCATTGCAGACGCGGTACTGGCCTTCCTTTCAAAAACGAAGAAGGAAGATCCGGATGATGACGATGATGTAAAAACAAAGGCATAGTTCGAGAAACAAAACCCAAAGCAAAGCAAAAAAAACAACTGTATTAAAACACCCCGCAGGTCTTATCCTGCGGGGTGTTGTTATTGAAGCTGTTCAATAAACCGTCTTAAATTATCAGGCCCAGAGGTCGGAAGGATATACGCCTTCGGCTATCTTTTCGTTTATAGCCTTTACGAAGGCTTCCTTGTCCTGGCGGTAGGTGACACCGAACCATTTGTCTTCCGAAGGAAGTATCTTTACGGTCGCTTTACCTTCGTGGATGAGCTCGCCCACGGTCTTGGGGATGAGGTATTCGCCTTTGAGAGGATTCTCTTTCAGGGCTTTATCCAGGAAGGCGGGGAATCTTTCGTCCAGTTCCTTCATGATGGAAGGTGTGAATCCGAAGAAGTTCATGGATACGGTGGTGCCCATGGGAACTTCAGTCCAGCTCTCTCCGTCGTCTTCCGTATACGCTATCTTGCCGTCTTTCCAGCCGATCTTGAGTCTTTCTTCGATGTCCGTAAGGTATCCGTCCTTATCGACGCATACGCCTCTTGCGACTGTGCCGGCTTCTGTGAGAGTGTTCTCAAGTTTGTATCCCATCATGGAGAAGTCGTATACTCCGTCCTTGTCGCAGGCCGTGCAGAGATAATCGTACATGGTCTTGTATACGCCGGGGCCGTAGTAGTCGTCGGCGTTTATAACGGCGAAGGGGCCTTTGACAAGATCTCTTGCCGCTCTGATGGCGTGAGACGTGCCCCAGGGTTTTTCTCTTCCTTCGGGGAGGGAGTAGCCTTCGGGCAGATCATCCAGCTGCTGGTACGCATACTCTATGTCAAGGTGCTTTGCGGCGCCTCTGTTCATGATGGCTTTGAAATCTTCTTCTATCTCGTGCTTTATGATGCAGATGACCTTTTCGAATCCGGCTCTTTTTGCGTCGTAGAGGGAATAGTCGATGATGATCTCCCCGTTGGGACCCATACCGTCTATCTGCTTCAATCCGCCGTAGCGGCTTCCCATTCCGGCTGCCATTACTACGAGGACAGGTTTATTATCCATATCTTTTATCTCCTTTTCTTTAGGGTGCCTAACAGCGCCTAATATGATATACTAATCACAATGATTTTACAAGAGAGGCGAACGTTTTGAAAAGAAGATCGAACATATTGGAAATGGTGTTTTTCCCCCTCTTCGCGGCCCTGTTCGGGCTTTGGACAGTCATGGTGCTGTCAGGGGGGCTCGAGGCTTTCGACCTGACGGTCCAGGCCTTTTTCATCGGACTTCGGAATCCGGTGTTCAATGCCATAGGCTGCGCGCTGGAGTACGTGGGGCATTGGCCGCTTCCGGCGGCGGTCTGCGTCGTAATGGTCCTGTCCAAGAAGACCAGGTTTTCCTACGGCATACCTCTTTCCTGCTGCGTGACTGTCAGCGTGGGCATGTACGAGCTTTTAAAGCACATATTCAAAAGACCCCGTCCCGATATGAGCCTCTGGCTCTGTCAGGAACACGGATTCAGTTTCCCTTCGGGCCATACCCTGAACAATATGGTTTTCTGGATCGTGTTTGCAAGTCTGGTGGGCTACTATTTCCTCACCAAGGGAAAGAGCCTTCCCCTTTACAAAAAAGACCGTTCCACCACGGTCTATCCGAAGACGAAGGGGATGTCGGTGCTCATCAGGGCGCTGCTCATAGCCTGGCCTGTGATCATAGGACTTTCCAGGATACTGGTTGGGGTCCACTGGCCCTCCGACGTGGCAGGCTCCATGATATTATCGGTCGCCATCATATCGCTGGGCAAACTGGTGTTTTTCTATAACAGCAAAGGCGGAAAGAAAAAGGAAGGAAACAAATGAGGATAGGCATAGGAAACGACCACGCGGCCGTGGAACTCAAGAATCAGATAAAGGATCATATAGAAGCAAACTACGGATACGAGGTAGTCAACTTTGGAACGGACAGTTCCGAGAGCGTAGACTATCCCGTCTACGGAGAAAAGGTGGCAAGAGCCGTGGCTTCCGGAGACGTGGATCTCGGCATAGTCATATGTGGTACCGGCCTTGGCATATCACTTGCCGCAAACAAAGTAAAAGGCATACGCTGCTGCGTCTGCTCGGAGCCATATACGGCAAGGATGAGCAGAGCCCATAACGACTGCAACATGCTGGCCTTCGGAGCCAGGGTAGTGGGTCTCGACCTCGCAAAGATGATAGTAGATACGTGGCTCACCACGGAATTCGAAGGGGGAAGACACCAGAGAAGAGTCGACCTCATAAAGGATATAGAAGAAAAGGGCTAGTCTTCATAGTGCCCTTTGCAGGAATATATGATGAGAACACCGTTTTTTACATCGTAAACAAGGCGGTGTTCTTTTGTTATCCGCCTGGAGTATCCGGTTCTGCTTTTAAGGAGCTCCGGCTTGCCTAGTCCCTTTGCAGGACCTTCCCGTTCTATGCTTTTTAAGAGTTCGTTTATTTTCTTCAGAACGTCCTTGTCAATAAGCTGCCAGTAAAGGTATTCTTCCCAGGCGTTATCGCTCCAGCGTTTTTCCATTGATCAAACCTCGATGAGCTCGTGCACCTTCATAGTTCCTTCTTTTTCCTGGGCAAATGCACGGTCCAGTTTTGCCAGATATTCTGCATTCCTTCTGCATTTTTCAAGTTCGGCGTATTCTCTTTCGGAAACGAGTACTACATTCTCGTCTTTGGGTCGGGAAATGATGATGACTTCGCCTTTGTATACTCTGTCGCAGATGTTTTTGAAATCGTTTTTTACTGTAGTTCCGCTTAGTGCAACCATTATATCCTCCGATATGATGCTGATTCTCAAATCATTAATAGTATTATTTATCATATCGATTATAATATCATTTTTCATTATGTCAATCCTCAGCGTTTCCTGTGCAGCTTCAATGTAAAAGTCTCTTCAGCAGCAGCCGGAGGCTCTTCGCTCCCGACGACTTGCCATTCGCCCGGGAAGGGAGCATTGGTATCCCCACCGCCTTCCGAGTCTGTATAAAAAACCAGTCTGAAAGGGCAGAAGAATTCCAGCACCACTGCGTCTTCCAGGGCGAGAGTACCCTTTTTCCCCACGGTATAGAATGCTGCGTTTTTGTTCAGTCCGTTCACGTTTATGGTAGTTCCGCTTCTGAAATGCCCTTCTTTGTCTTTGATCTGCGAAGGGTGAATGAGAGGGGAACTGACCCAGCCGGGGCTTCCTTCGGAATAGAAACCGTAGGCATAGGCTCCTTCGCCAATAAGAGGGTAGACTATATAGATGTTGCGTCCGCAGCTATAGTCCACCAGGGGTACGGGAGATGAAAGCCCGGGCACGTATGAACCGAGGGACTCTGAAGCCAAGGACGGAATTATCCTCAGTTCCAGGTCCATGGTGCCGGGTCCGGTGAAACGGTAGGCGAAAAAGCCGAAGTCGAGGCAGCTTGCAGATCCCGTCCTTTCGAGGCGCACCTTAAGACCGGGGTGCTCCTTCAGTGCCGAGACCGCTTCTTTCGGAAGCATGTGGGAGAGCAGCGCGCTTCCCGTGCAGCAGGGGCTTCCGGAGGAAACGGAGCTGTCGCTCATAATGGCGGAGCCTCCGTTGCCCGTAAGATACCAGTAACCCGCGGGATTGTGACGGAAACAGAAACTGCAGCTTACGGTGCAGCTTGCCAGGATATCCTCTCCGAAGCATTCTTCCGGAGAAACAAAAAGTCCCGCAACAAGTATTGCGAGACTTAAAACAAGTATTCTTTTTTTCATTTCGCTCCCTTTCTACCCCCGGAGAAATAATATTCCAGATAATGGTAATTGTCAAGAGAGCGTATGCTCATCCCATATACAGGTTGTTGGAAGAGAACTCGGCGTCGCAGGTGGCGTCTATGCCAAGATCGTGGAAAACCTGGGCGTCACGGTCTGACAGTATAGCAGTGCAGTGAGCCGTGCAGCCTCTTAAGGTCTTGAGTTTATCCACGGCGGCTTCAGCCATGGGGTTGGTGACAGCCGATATGGCAAGGGCAGAGAGCACCTCGTCGACGGTAAGGCTTTCTTTCTCCTTGTGGAGAGCGTCGGCTTTCAGCCTGTGCATGGCGTCTACGACTTCTTCTGATACCAGGAGCATGTCGTCGTCGTATCCGCAGAGAGCTTTCACGGCGTTCAGGAGAAGGGCTCCGCCTGCAGCCATTCTGTGGCTGGATCTTCCTGTGACAATCTTTCCGCTGGGAAGCTTCATTGCCATGACTACGCAGTTTTCATACTTCTTGTCCTGGCTTATCTTCAGCTCGCGGTAGTCTCTTGCGGGCTTTACGGTGTCTCTGTATTTATCGTTGAGGCCCATGTCGTCCATTATGAGTTTGGATCTCTGGAGGGTCTCCTCGTCTGCTTTTCCTTTCTTGTAGTCAACGCAGGTCATGAGATATCTTCTCACCACTTCCTGCTTGCAGGCTTCTACGACCACCGCTTCGTCGGTTATGCAGAAACCCACCCTGTTGACTCCCATATCCGTAGGTGACTTGTACTCCGATTCTCCTCCGGTTATCTTTTCTATGATCCTTCTCACAACGGGGAACAT
>JAFRIQ010000052.1 GCA_017432725.1 Bacillota bacterium | reverse complement strand
GTTCTTGCCATGCTCGTCGGAGTATATCTTCCTTCGGGCAAAATGATGAGCGTTGCGGCAGGCGCCTTCATAGGATCCATCTTCTCCATAATCCTCGTCTATTCACTGGCAAGGACTTCGGGAGAGATAGCCCCGATCAGGCTTGTCCTAGTAGGCGTCGCCGTTTCCGCTATATTAAGAGCCGTTACGAATTATCTCGTATATACGGCGCCTGCGGAAGCAGCCGTAAGGCAGGCCACGTTCTGGATGCTGGGAGGGCTTTCCGGAGCCGAGGGCAAAGACGTGCCCATACCCATGATAGCCATGCTGGTATCTTTCGTGCTCCTTATGATCATAGCTATGCCGCTCAACGCCATGATGATGGGAGACAGTTCGGCGGTGACTCTGGGAGTCAACATAAACCTCATAAGGAAGATACTCATATTCGACTCTGCTCTTCTGACTTCCACCGCTGTGGCGGTCAGCGGATGCATAGGGTTCATAGGTCTTGTGGTACCTCATATAGTCAGGTCTCTTGTGGGCAGCGATCACAGGAAGGTGATACCTCTTTCCCTTCTGGGCGGATCTATGCTCATGATATGGGCGGACATAGCGGCAAGAATGATAATGCCGCCCATAGAACTGCCGGTGGGAATAATCACAGCCATGTTCGGAGGACCTGTGTTCCTGTGGATGATCAAAGCGAGAAAGTACGCTTTCGGAGAGTGAGGTAGCCATGCTGAAAGTCAAAGATATCAATTACAAAGTAGACGGCACCCAGATCCTCCACGATATTTCGCTGGAAGTACATCCCGGAGAGTTCGTAGGCATACTCGGGCCAAACGGAAGCGGAAAGTCCACGCTCCTCAAGAATATTTACAAGGTGCTGAAACCCCAGAGCGGAAGCATCGAGCTCATGGGGAAAGATCTTCTTTCCATGAGCAACAGGGAGATGGCAAGGCTTCTCGCTGTGGTGGGACAGGAACATGAAGGAAGCTTCGATTTCCTGGTAGAGGAGGTCGTTCTCATGGGATGCCAGGCCAGGAAAAGGCTTACGGAAGGTTTCGATCAGAAAGACAGACAGGACGTTGCTGACGCCCTCAGGCAGGTGGAACTGGAAGACTTCTCCAAGAGGAGCTATCTCAGCCTGTCGGGCGGAGAAAAGCAAAGAGTACTGATAGCCAGGGCTCTCGTGCAGAAAACACCATTGCTCATACTGGATGAGCCGACCAATCACCTTGATATAGGGAGCCAGATAAAGACTCTGAACCTGCTCAGGCATTCAGGGAAGACCATAGTGGCTGCTCTTCACGATCTGTCCATAGCGGCAAAGTATTGCGACAAGCTGTTCATACTTCAGGGCGGAAGGAACGTGACCGACGGATCTCCCAAAGACGTCATCACCCAGCCCATGATCAGGAAGCTCTACGACATAGACGCATCCCTGTTCACCTATGAGGGGGAACTCTATCTTCAGTACAAAAACCAATGACAGTGTTTATACTTTTTTCATTTAACTGAAAAGACCCGGGTCTTTCAAAGATCCGGGTCCTTTCTTTTTTCGTATTTTCTCAGTTGTTCATCTCAGCTTCTAGACTGTCTATGACTTCGAGTATCTTCTTCCATGAGATGTTGGATTTTTCTTCTTCCATCACCTTAAGATATTCGCTGTTGTCCCCGTCCTCATAGGCTCTTGCCAGGATATATGCGTGGTAGTACCTTCCGAAGGCCTCGTACTGCGAAGCGTCCACGGCAAGTTTGTCGTTGGCGAATCTGTTCTGAACGGCGCTGCGGTATATTTTGTAGTACTCGCCTTCGTCAAAATAGTCGTTGAGGGTGGAGAGTCCCGTGCTTCTTGCGCCGTAGAGCATATCGCGCTTTATTCCCACGAAGAGCGCAAGACAGTTGAGGAACAAGACCAAGATGAAAAATACTATGACCACTCTGGCCAGACCTGCCCATTTACTTTTCATTGTTCATCCTCTCATTCACTAATATCAGAAGGCCGGAACTGGTCATATCGCCGAGACCTGCGATATCCTCGTCCGTAAGTTTAAGGTAATAACGCATATATGTTTTCGCCTCATCGTTGAGCCTCTCCATATGATAGAGTACCAGCTCGCTGTTGTCTCTTTTTTTGAGATTCTTGTATTCATCTGCGTAATCCACTACGTACTCGCATACTTTCATAAGGGGATCGTCGTAGGGATCCTTTGCATAGAGATACCTGCTCATGCTGTCCTGTATCCTGCTGTAGTAAGACGCCAGGGCTGCTATGGACTGGTAGTCCGAGTATTTGCTGTAGGGAAGGGAATACTTGTCCATGAATATATCCATCTCCACGTACTCGCCCTTTTCAAGCATGCTGTCCAGCTGCTGACGTACCTCTGTCTCGGACATGTGCTTGGTCCTCAGGCTGTCGGCTATTTCATAGGAAGCGGAATGAAGGATGAACACAGCAAGGTTTGCAAAAAGCAGCATGGCGAGAACTATGAGAAGTCCGTATCCTTTCTTGCTCTTTTTTACCTCCGCCGTGACTTCCTGCCTGGCGCTCTCCATTTTGGCGTCCAGCTGTTTGAGTTTTTTCAGATGTTCCTGCGCCTCAGGGTTCGGGGTCCCGCAGTGGGGACAGTAAGCGTCGTTCAGGGAAAGAGGCGCGCCGCAGTTCTTACAGTTGACCATTGCCGTCCTCCTTTACGTATTGCTTGAGTTTTTCATATTCCGTGTAGCCGTAGGAATCCGCACATTTTTCGTAGATGTCCTTCAGTTCTTCCTCCGTATAGCCGCGTTTTTCCATGGAGGAAAGCAGGGATGCGCACATTTCTCCGTATTCCTCTTTGTCTATGAGACGCATGGTGTTGTATCCGGAAAAGTATTCGGGGTAGTAGAAGAAATAGAGGACTTTCTGAAGAGTTCCCGTATCGAATCTGGAGGAGTTCATCAGTTCGCTGTAGGTACTTTTCAGGCAGTAGGTGGGATAGTGGTTCCAGTTTCTAACCGCGCTGCTGTTATCGTAATAAAGTTCTTTAACGGTTTTGTAATCACCGTTTTCGTATGCTTCGTTGAGAGCGTCCAAGTTCTCGTCCATCCATAATATGTCGTCCAGAGCCTCCTGGTCGTATTCCTTGTCATTCTGGTAGTTCACCTTTGCGAAATTAGAGCCGATGAAGGCAAGACCTACGATTAGGGCTATGAGGACGATGGACCTTAGGAGGGCGTTCAGTATGATGGAGCTCACAGACCTTTGTACGTCTTCTTTGAGCCCCAATACGGAGTCTATGATGTCGGATACCTTGAGACGGAACTCCCTGTAGGCGCCTTTTTTGTTCATGGTCCCGCAATAGGGGCAGGCGCTGAGGTTGTCGCTGTAGGATGCTCCGCAGTTTTTACATTTGACTGTTCCCATATGTTCCTTTCGCTTAATATCAAAAAAATTGTTTTTATTATTATATATCCCCCGCTTTCAAAATAGAAGTGTACAATCATCCAAAATGGTCCGGATATCTTGCAAGATATTCTTTTCAGGATTACAATAAGCAAGACAAATCTGTTTCAGGGCGGGGCGGAATTCCCCACTGGCGGTAAAGGGCTTAAAAAGCCACGAGTCCGCGAGCCTTAAAAAAGGCAGAGCCGGTCAGATCCCGGCACCAACGGTCACAGTCCGGAAGAAAGAAACCGGCATATCAAGCCATGCAATCGCCCGGACCCTTTGTTCGGGTTTTTCTTTATCCTGACAGATTCCCATATTTCATCAAGAACGGAGGAATCTAAAATGAGCGATCAAAGATCAAACACCACATTCAGCACCAAAGCCATAGCGACCATAGGAATGATGAGCGCTATAGCTTTCGTAGCAAAACTCGTATCCAACGTACTGCCCCAGGTGGCCGGCTTCCTGTCCTTTGACCTTAAGGACGTGGTCATAGTCATAGCGGGCTTCGTCAGCGGACCGCTTACTGCCGCAGTCATCACGGTCATAGTATCTTTCGTCGAGATGCTGACCATAAGCAGCACGGGTATAATAGGTTTCGTGATGAACGTCATCCAGAGCTGCTCCTTTGCCTGCGTGGCAGCAGCGTTTTACCAGAAGAACAGAAAGATGAAAGGCGCAGTCATAGGCCTCGTTGCCGGCGTTCTCACGGCTACGGCCGTCATGATACTCTGGAACTGGCTCATAACGCCGCTTTACATGGGTGTTCCCAGAGCGGTGGTCGTAAAGATGCTGGTTCCCACCTTCCTGCCTTTCAACCTGGTAAAGGGAGGTATAAACGCTACTTTGGCAATGCTTCTCTACAAGCCTGTGGTCAACGCACTGAGAAGGGCCAATCTGGTTCCGCCTTCTTCTTCCGGGACCGGGCAGAAGAGGACAGGCGTGGTCATAGCCTCACTCGTGCTCCTGGCAAGCTTCGTGCTCCTCGCGCTGGTATTGACAGGAACTATCTGAAAAGAAATTTCAGGAAAAATCTTTTTTAGAAACGGGATCGATGTTATCATAAGTTATACGGACATTCGAAAGAGTACAGAACCTTCCTTTTATTTCCGTATTGATATATCGGTTCTGAATAGTCCGCATTTTGCCGGCATTGGGCTGCGCCTTAATGCGCAGACCGTTTGTCTGGTAAATTCAGTGGGATCAGGGCGGATATCCGCCCTTTTTCTTTTCGGAGGATGAAATGGATCACTACAGAAAAAATCTCCTTGAGCAGCTGCGGCTCTGCGTGATTGATCGGAAAGAGCAGCCTTTGAGCGACCTGGCTCTGACCAAGGCTCTTACGGTCAACGAGGAACTGAAAGCCCTCGGCTTTTCTCTTAACACCGCAGATATACTGAAGCTTGCAAAGTCTGAGAGCCTGGATACTTTCTTCAGGGATTTTTCGGAAATGCTCAGCGACGTCAAAGCCAAGCCTATGTATCCTGATTTTCCCTCGCAGGTGATGGAAATGGACGAAGCTATGTTCCGCTTCCACCAGCTCTGCCATTATCAGAGTACTTACGGCGTGGAGGAGATGGCCCGGTGGTTCGGACAGGATTACCGGGTGAGCAGAGGCTGGCTTCCCGAAACGGAGGAGACGGAAAAAACCGAAAAAGACGAGGTTCTGCTCAAAGCTAAGACTCTCCAGCTCATTTACGGGGAAGAAGAATATATCCTTCCCCTTCAGAAACTGCTGAAAAAACCCGAAAAGATCACAATCCAGGAAACTGAGATAGTCAGGGAAGCCTTAAATCACGTTGATATAGAAAAGACGGATCTGGACATACCGTTCAAAAGGAATCTGATGCCGGTCTTCAATACGTTCTTCTGTTTCGAAGACAGGAAAAAGGCCCTTGAGGGCATGAGGAAACTCTGTCAGCACACGGGAGACGTCTTGAAATGCATCGACTACTGCCTTACCAGATGCGACTACCGCTTCACCAGTTCTCAGAAAAAGCTGCTTGTAAAGCTCATAGAATCCTACCCCGTATCCGACTGGAAAGCCAACGTGGTGCTTTCCGGAAAAAAGGCGAGAAGGACTCTGCTGGTGCTCCAGTATATGTCATACAACCGCTTCTCCCGTTCGGAAGAGCACAGGGAAGTGGTCAGGATGCTAAGGAACGGAGAACTGAAGAGCTGGGAGGGCTGCGCGAAGGAGCTCCTCAGCAAAAAGGACGAAGGGGTCGTGGACTTCATAGCCGCAAGACCGGGGATGCTTCTTAGATGGACGAACTGGCTCCTTAAACTTGGTTATGAAGACGAAACTGTAAAGGGAAAGCTCCTGGAAAAGGCGGACGATCTTTCCGCGAAGACGCTGGCTTTTGCCTTGACTCAGCTGGGAAGGCTCGAGGGAAAGGAAAGGGCGTACGACGTTCTTTATGCAGTGCTTTCGGAAAAGCTTTCCCGCATGGATACGCCCCTGAAGGGGAAAAAAGTATACGTGGACGGAGGAAGGCTGGATCTCGAGCATTCCATGCTCCTTTCCAAAGGAGACGAAGCCGGCTACGTTAGAAACGGTCTTGCCTACCGCATACCCGAAGAGGTCCGATATATCAGGTTTTTCGTATATTGGAACGACAGCGAGAGAGTGGATATAGATCTCCACTGCAGCGCCAGCACCGTTAAGGGGGAAGAGTACGACATAGGCTGGAACGCCGACTTCAAAAACGCAGCGGCTGTACACAGCGGAGACATCACTCACAGCAACGCTGCGGAATACATAGACATCGACCTGGAGAGCGATCTTTCCGAGGTACAGATGAATATAAATCTGTTCGCCGGGAAACCGGTTTTCGGTGATATAGAAGAATGCTTCGTGGGTATGATGGCAGTAAAGAAGATAGGAAGGAAGGTAAGTCTTTATGATCCGAAAAACTGCTTCTTCCAGAGCGATATGAGAAGCCGCACAAGGACTCTTCACTACGGCTACGTGAACGTTCCCGGACGCTATCTGTGTCTCGACGATACTCCGACCAAAAACCAGTGGGTCGACGGTGTCTATACTGTAAACGACCACGTGGTCTCGGACCTTAGCCTTGCGGGGTATATAGACTTGCTCCTTGAGAAACAGGGAGCCGTCAGGACAGAGACAAAAGAGGACGCTGAGCTGACTCTGGTCATGGAGAAATGCGAGGCAGAGGACCAGATAAGCCTCATAGACAACGATTTCTTCCTCGGAAAAGATTGATAGAAAAAGTATTTTAAGACCCGGGAGTTAATCTCCCGGGTCCTTTAAATGCTTTCTTTTCTACAGAGCTTCGACGGCTTTTATGAGGGCATCCGCATCCTCTTCAGTTGTGGCCCATGAGGTGCAGAATCTTATGACCTTCCTTCCGTCTTCAAGTTCGTCCTCGTTCTCATAGATGAAATCTTTTGCGAGTATTTCGGCCTGCTTTTTGGTTACGGTCACGAACTGCTGGTTCGTGCTGCTGTCTATATAGCTGTCTATACCCTTATCGTTAAAGGCTTTCTTTATCCTGAGAGCGTAGTCCACGGCCTTTTTTCCTATCTCGAAGTACAGGCCGTCTCTGAAGAGAGGCTCGAACTGTATGCCCAGGATCCATCCCTTTGCAAGCATGGCTCCTGACTGTTTTATCATGTTCCTGAAGCCTTTTTTGAGAGAGTCGTTTCTTATGACTATGGCTTCCCCGAACATGGCGCCGCACTTCGTGCCGCCTATGTAGAAGACGTCGGATAAGGAGCACAGATCTGCCAGGGAAACATCGCATTTAGGCGATGCGAGTCCGTAGGCCAGCCTTGCCCCGTCCACGAACAGATACATGCCGTATCTGTCGCATACCTCTCTGAGCTCTTTAAGCTCCGCTAGGGAATATATGCTTCCGAATTCCGTGGGGAAGGATATATACACCATTCCCGGCTGGGTTATGTGTTCAGTTATCTCGCTGGATCTGGCTTTTCCCACGTAGGTGTCGAGTGCTCCTGCAGAGATCTTGTCGCGGGCGCCCGGCAGTGCTTCTATCTTGTGACCCGTGTGTTCTACGGCTCCCGTCTCGTGTACGTTTATATGCCCGGTCTCGGCGCATACAACGCTTTCGTAAGGCCTTAAAGCCGAGGCTATGACCATGGCGTTGGCCTGGGTGCCGCCCGTTGCGAAATGTATTTCAGCCGAAGGGCATCCAAGGTATTTTTTTATCTCTTCCCTTGCTCTTTGGCAGCGCTCGTCTGTCATGTATCCCGGATAGCTGTTTTCGAAGTCATCTTCCAATGCTTTAAGAATGGCCGGGTGGCAGCTGCGGTTATAGTCGTTGTTGAATCTGATCATATGTTTTCGGTCTCCTTCTTATCCCACAGATTATAGCCTTTTAGCATATCTGAAAGCAAGTTTGCTTCTTTGGAGAAATATATGGAAAATATGATATAATCAGGATACTGATTTTAAGAAAGTGAGAATAAAAATGGAAATTTCAAAAGATATCGTTTACGTCGGAGTCGACGACCACATCATAGACCTTTTCGAGGGACAGTATGAAGTGCCTCTCGGCATGGCCTACAATTCCTATCTCGTAAAGGACGAGAAGATAGCGGTCATGGATTCCGTCGACGCAAAGTTTACTGACGAGTGGCTAGGGAAACTCGAAAAAGCCCTGGAAGGAAGGGAACCTGACTATCTCGTGGTCCATCATATGGAACCCGATCACAGCGCAGGCATAGCGGCTTTCATGAAAAAGTATCCCGGCGCCGTGATGGTCTCTTCAGCCAAGTCCTTTACCTTCCTTGGCAATTTCTACGGGCAGGGTTATGAAGACAGGAAAATAGTCGTAACGGACGGCTTGGAGCTTCCCCTCGGAAGCAGGACCCTTCATTTCATCACCGCGCCCATGGTCCACTGGCCCGAGGTCATCATGTCCTACGACGATAAGGATAAGGTCCTGTTTTCGGCAGACGCCTTCGGCAAATTCGGAGCAAACGACGTGGAGGATCCGGAAGGCTGGGCCTGCGAAGCCAGGCGCTACTATTTCGGCATAGTGGGCAAATACGGAGCCCAGGTACAGGCGGTACTGAAAAAGATCTCAGCCTTCGACATTTCTGTCATATGTTCGCTCCATGGGCCTGTCCTCGATAAAGACCTTGACTATTACCTGAACATTTACGATACGTGGTCTTCTTTCGGCGTCGAGAGCGAAGGAGTGTTCATCGCATATACCTCCGTATACGGACATACGAAGGAAGCGGCCGAGCTCCTTGCAAAGCTCCTGGAGGAGAAGGGCTGCCCGAAGGTGGCCATAGCCGATCTTGCCAGGGAGGATATGTTCGAATGCGTAGAAGACGCCTTCAGGCACGGCACCCTTGTCCTTGCAACGACCACGTACAACGCGGATATATTCCCCTTCATGAAGACCTTCATAAACGAGCTTCTGGAAAGAGGGTACCAGAAGAGAAAGATAGCTTTCATCGAAAACGGATCCTGGGCTTCCCAGGCGGCAAAGATCATGAAGGCGATGTTCGAAAAGAGCAAAGACATAGCCTATGCGGAAAACACCGTGAGCATAACGTCTGCTTTAAACGACGTCAGCAGGGCGCAGGTAGAAGCTCTGGCCGAAGAACTTTGCAAAGATTTCAGACATTAGAGGTAAAGAAATGATCTCACTTAACAGCGGATGGCAGTTCACAGAAGAGTGGAGCGAAGAATTCCTTGAAGGAAAGGGCGCGTGCGAAGAAGTCAGGCTGCCCCATACCAACCTGATGCTCCCCTATCACAACATAGATCACGAGAGCTATCAGATGATATGCGGATACAGGCGGAAAGTGGAAGCCGGATGTTCCATGGAAGGAAAGAGAGCTTTTCTTCAGTTCGACGGAGCCGCCCATATTGCTACCGTATACGTCAACGGGAAAGAAAAGGCCGTCCACAGCTGCGGATATACCGCCTTCAGGGTCGAGATAAGCGACGAGCTTAAAAAAGGCCCCGCAGACGTGGCCGTCAGACTGGATACCACGGAGAACCCGTCGGTGCCTCCATTCGGCTTCGTGATAGATTATCTGACCTACGGAGGCATATACCGTTCCGTCTGGCTCGATATAACCGACGAAAACTACGTTTCCGATATATTCGTGCAGACGCCGGATCTTGAGACTGCCATAGTCAGTTTCGAGGTGGAGGAAAATGAAAATTCCTTAAGGACCGTATATATACGGGATATGGAGGGCAATACCGTATGTTCCTCTTCCTGCGAAGGAAACAGCGTAGTTCTGAAATGCCCCGGGGTCTCTCCCTGGAGCGTGGACAGCCCAGCGCTTTACAGATGCTCAGTGGAGATAGAAAACGGGTCTCCTAAAGAGACCCTGTTCGGCTTCCGCACGGCGGTATTCAAAACGGACGGTTTCTATCTCAACGGGAAGAAACTTTTCATAAGGGGGCTCAACCGCCATCAGAGCTATCCCTACATAGGCTACGCCGCCAGCGATTCTCTGCAGATCGAGGACGCCAGGATACTCAAGGAGGAACTGTGCTGCAACGCAGTACGCACCTCCCACTATCCCCAGGCCCAGAGTTTCATAGACGCCTGCGACAGGATGGGTCTTCTCGTATTCACGGAGATCCCGGGCTGGCAGCACATAGGGGGCGAGGGCTGGAAGGAACAGGCCGTAAAGAATACGGAAGAAATGGTCCTCCAGTACCGGAACCATCCTTCCGTGATACTGTGGGGAGTCAGGATCAACGAGAGCCAGGACGACGATGAATTTTACAGAAAGACCAACGAGGCAGCCCGAAGGCTCGATCCTTCAAGGCAGACTTCGGGAGTCAGATACATAGAAAAGAGCAGTCTCCTTGAAGACGTATACGCATACAACGATTTCTCGCACAGCGGAAAGAACCCCGGTGTAAAAAAGAAAAAGACCGTGGTCAATGACGTGAGTTCCCCGCTTCTCATCAGCGAGTGCAACGGCCACATGTTCCCAACCAAATCCTTCGATAAATGGGAAGTAAGGCAGGATCACGCCCTAAGGCACGCCAGGGTCCTGAACGACGCCATGGCCGACGGAGAGCATACCGGACTGTTCGCCTGGTGCATGTTCGACTATCCGACCCACAGGGATTTCGGCTCCGGAGACAGGATATGCTATCACGGAGTTCTTGACGGTTTCAGGAACCCGAAAACTGCGGCGGCTCTCTGGAGCAGCCAGGGAGATTCCCGCGCCGTGCTGGAGGTTAGTTCGGGCATGGACATAGGGGACTATCCTGCGGGACAGATAGGGGAGGTATACGCCTTCTCCAATGCGGACAGCATAAAGCTGTACAAAAACGGACAGTTCGTTACGGAGCTAAAGACAAAGCCCTATCCTGCTCTTCCCCACAGCCCCTTCGCGGTAGACGACGTAATAGGGGAGCTTCTCAAGACCAACGAGGGATTCAGCGGAGGCAAGGAGATGCTCATACACGAGTGCCTTGTGGCGGCAAAGCGCTACGGCATAAACGATATGCCTCTTAAATACAAACTGAAGCTGGCCTGGGCCATGCTCAGGTACGGCATGAAGTATTCCGAGGGCGTGGAACTCTACGGCAAGTACGTGGGCGACTGGGGCGGCGAAGCTACGGTCTGGAAATTCGAAGCCGTTAAAGACGGTAAGACTGTGGCTGAAAAGGTGCTTTCACCCAATGCCAGGACCCATCTTGACGTTAAGGTATCGGAGACGGAACTTTCCGAAGGCGACAGCTACGACATGGCCCTTGTACGGGTGAGGATACTAAACGAATACGGAAACGTGCAGGTCTACGATCAGCTTCCCGTGACCTTCGAGGCCGGAGGATCCGTCGAGGTGGCAGGCCCGGGCATATCCACTGCGGAGGGCGGTATGACAGGCTGCATAATAAAGACGAAAGGCATAGCAGGCGAAGGCTTCCTGAAAGTAAGCTGTATGGGATGCGAGCCTGTAGTCATAAGTTTCAACGTTAAGAAATAAGGAGCATTGAAAATGTCTGAAAACAAAGGAGCAAAAGAAGGTTTCACTCTCAGTCTGGCACTGATGGACGCCATACCCGTGATAGCGTTCGGCATCGATATGGCGCTGCTGGCAAGACCTCTTGGAAGCGCTCTGTTCCTGGCGGGAGCAGTCATCTCGCTTCTGGCGGGTTCATGCATGGTGGTTTACAAACTTCTCCTTGCGCTTGCTAAAAAGGAAGTGCCCGGACTTAAGAAGGCCATGCCCATAGGGATGTCCGCGGGCTGGCTCATGATGATAGTTGCGGCGGTCATAAACAGGAGCAAAATAAACCTGGCTGCCATATGGCAGGGAGTGTCCTCAATGCCGGCCTGCATCTTTTTCATAGGCGGGCTTTGCTTCTTCGCTGCATTCATAATCTTTTTCAAGACTAAGTTCGATGCCGATTCAGCCAGAGACAACTGGATAGAAGAGATACTCAACGGCTGCGCCTGGATAATGATACTCATAGGCGTAGTGCTGGCCGTAAGATAGAAAGGTATCGTCATGTTGATCGCTCTGGCTCTTGTCATCCTTTTCATCCTGCTTCTTTCCTACGGATGCTACAGGTACGTGTTCTATTCCGTGCCGGATCCGGATGCGGATGATTTTGCCCTGAGCGATCCCCTCCAGCCTGAAGAACAGAAGAAACTCTGCATAGAGATGATATCCAAGTTAAAAGAAAAACCGTTCGAAAGGGTATATACCTATTCTTTCGACGGTCTGAAGCTGGCGGGAAGGTATTACCACAAAGACGACGATGCGCCCCTAGTCATAATGTGCCACGGATATACGGGCACTCCTTCCAGGGACTTCTGCGGAGGAGCCGACATATGCCTTTCTTCCGGATACAACGCTCTGCTCATAGAGCAGAGAGCTCACAACGGGAGCGAAGGCCGTACCATATCCTTCGGTATACTGGAAAGAAAAGACGTGCTTTCGTGGATAGATTTTGCGCTCAGAAAATTCGGAAAGGATAAGGAGATACTCCTGACGGGGATATCCATGGGCGCCGCCACGGTGCTCATGTCCATAGCCCTGGGACTGCCCGAAAACGTGAAGGGCATCATAGCAGACTGTCCCTACGCATATCCGGAAGAGATCATAAAGCACGTGGGAAAGGAAAGACATCTTCCCATAGGGCTTCTCCTTCCGTTCATAAGGCTGGGAGCCCGGCTTTTCGGGCATTTCGGTTTAAGTGACGGCGACGCCGTATCCTCCGTGAAACGCGCTGAGATACCGGTGATGATAATACACGGAGAAGCGGACGATTTCGTTCCCTGCGAAATGAGCGAAGAGA
The DNA here is from genome assembly GCA_017432725.1 of Bacillota bacterium. Taxonomy (GTDB): domain Bacteria; phylum Bacillota; class Clostridia; order Peptostreptococcales; family Anaerovoracaceae; genus RUG13409. Next base: position 6,666 of record JAFRIQ010000052.1, on the reverse strand, counting down.
TAAGGATGGCTAACCCTGAATATGTGGAGAGGCATACTTTCCCGGGAGCCAGGCACGGAGTCAGTTATCTGACGGACAGGGAACGTTACACCAAACTCGTTAAAGACTTCTACAAAAAGACTTTTGGATGAAAACACAAAAACATATTGACAATTTTGTGTTCATGGTCTAAAGTAAACGCAATTAAATATTTATTGCCTGTGAGAAAGAGTAGTAAACTGCAAGGCTGAGCATATAGAGAGCTGCGGACGGTGGAAGCGCGGCTGGGAGGCAGCAGTCGAATGGACTTTTGAGGCATACTGAATGAGAGGCCTTGGTTGATGGACCGTAGGCAATTCGGGTGGCACCGCAGAGATTACCGTCTTTGTCCCGTATATTTCCGGGACAAAGGCGTTTTTTATTCCCGGAGATCTCATTATCTATCGCAGATGGCGCCTGAAGGAAAAAGGCGCCGGTAAAAGAAAAGAGGTTTCAAAATGAAGAAAGTTATCGCGATCATCTTAGCGCTGGCAATGATGTTTTGCCTGGCAGCCTGCGGAGGTTCCAAGGAAGAAAAGGGAACGAAGATAGGGATCCTGCAGTTCGCTCCTCATGCGTCTCTTGATAATTGCACCAAGGGCATCATGGACGCCTTCAATGAAAAAGGATTCGTTGACGGTCAGAACGGCTGCACCATAGAGTTCATCAACGGCCAGGGCGAAGGCGAGACCAACCAGCTGGCAGCCCAGAACTTTGTCAACAAAGGCTTCGACATCATCATAGCCATAGCCACTCCGTCGGCCATGCCCTGCTACGCCGCCGCAAAGGACGCAGGCATCCCCGTGATCTTCTCGGCGGTATCCGATCCTGTGGGAGCAGGTCTCGTGCAGAGCCTTGAGGATCCCCAGACGGGAGCCACGGGTACAAGCGACAGCCTTAACTATACCGCTCAGCTGGAGCTCATAAGGGCTTTCCAGCCTGAAGCTAAAAACATAGGCATACTCTATACCACGTCCGAAGCAAACTCCCTGGCTCAGCTCAAGAAGTATCAGGAGCTCGCGGGAAACTACGGATTTGAGATCAAAGCTCAGGGCATCACGGACGCCAGCGAAGTTGCCAGCGGCATAGCCAGTCTCATAGCCTCCGGCATAGACTGCGTATGCAACCTGACGGACAACAACGTGGTCAACAACTTCTCCGTGGTAACAGCGGCAACGGACCCCGCAGGCATACCCTGCTACGGATCCGAAGAAGAGCAGGTAGCCCAGTACGGCTGCGTGGCTTCCGAGACTCTCGATTACGTGGCTCTTGGGTACCAGACCGGGCTCATGGCAGTTGATGTGCTCGGAGGAGCCGACGTAAAGAGCATGGCGGTATACATCGTATCCGATTCTGAACCCGTATATTCCACGGTCAATATGGCTAAATTCGGGCTCAGTCTTCCTGACGCATACAAGGATGCAAGAGAAGTAAAATAACATGAACATATTCTTAGGACTCGCCGAGACCGTACTTAAGGAAGGCCTTATCTACGGCGTCATGGCAATGGGCGTGTATATCACGTACAAGATACTTAATTTCCCGGATCTGTCAGTGGACGGCACATTCCCTTTGGGGGCATGCGCCGCCGCTGCATGCATATCGAGGGGCATGGATCCGTGGCTTGCCTGCCTGGTAGCTATCCTTGCTGGGGCACTGGCCGGCTGCATCACTGGGCTTCTTCACGTCAAACTCGGGATCACAGATCTTCTGTCGGGCATATTGGTCATGACGGCCATGTGGTCCGTCAACCTCATAATTACCGGAGGGTCGGCCATTCTGCAGTTCTTCAACAAGCCGACCATATTTACGTCCGGCCCTGTGAAACTGCTTCCGCCCGCCCTTTATTCCCACAGGCAGATACTACTCATATTCATCCTGGCCCTGGCAGTGAGGCTGCTGCTTGCCTGGTATCTTTCCACTAAGAACGGTCTTCTATTAAGGGCCGCTGGCAACAACGAGCAGTACGTCACAGGCCTTGGGAAAGACCCTGGGGTCCTTAAGATCATAGGACTTTCCTTAGGTAACGCCTGCACGGCTTTCGCCGGATGCATACTTGCCCAGATGAACGAGAACGCAGATATAAACTCGGGGAAAGGCATGGTGGTCATGGCTCTTGCTTCGGTCATCATAGGTCTGGCGGTATTCAGAAAACTGAGTTTCGTACACTTCGTCACCATGGCTGTCCTGGGATCCGTCATATACAAGGCCTGCCTCATGGCGGCTCTGCAGCTGGGCCTTCCCAACAGCTATCTCAAGCTGCTCATGGCAGTTCTTCTCACAGCCGCCATAGTATCCGAAAGATTCGGGAAAGGAGGCAAAGCCAATGGCTGAAACGCTTATAGGTCTTGAACATATAGACCTTACCTTCAATCCCGGTACCGTCAACGAGACGGTGCTCTTCACGGATTTCAATTTCAAGGTGGACAAGGGCGAGTTCGTGTCGGTGGTCGGTTCCAACGGATCGGGCAAGACCACTATGCTCAACCTCATATGCGGGACGCTGTCTCCCGAAAAGGGAAGGGTCATGCTCGAGGGAAACGACATCACCAAGATGCCCGAATACAAGAGAGCCCGCAGGATAGGAAGGGTGTTCCAGGATCCTGCGAAGGGCACCTGTCCCGAACTGACCATACTTGAGAACCTTGCCCTCGCAGACAACAAGGGCAGCCTTTTCGGTCTTTCAAGAGGTGTCAACAGATCAAAACTCGATTATTACAAAGAACTCGTAGCTCAGCTCCATATGCATCTTGAGGACAAGATGGATACAAAGGTGGGAGCTCTTTCAGGAGGGCAGAGGCAGGCATTGGCTCTGGTCATATCCACCATGACACCCATAGATCTTCTCATCCTTGACGAGCATACGGCGGCTCTCGACCCCCAGTCTTCGGAAACCGTAATGGAACTGACCCTGGACGTCATAGAGAAAAAGAAACTTACCGCACTTATGGTGACTCACAACCTAAGGTATGCCGTGGAGTATGGCACCAGGCTGGTCATGATGCACGACGGTGCGGCTGTCATAGACAGCTACGGCAAAGATAAATCGGCATACAGGATAGAAGATCTGCTCAAGACCTTCAACGAGATATCCATCGAATGCGGAAACTGAATGTGTGATATAATTGGGATACCCGCTGCTGCGGCAGCGGGTTTTTCATAAGTATTTAAGGAGAAACTTTCACGCATATGAAGATAACAGGCGCAAAAGTATATACGGAAAAGCATAGATTCGAAGAACGGGACATATACATTTCCGGAGAAAGGATCGCTCTTTCCGAAAACGAAGGTCCTGTCATAGACGCAGGAGGTCTTTATGCAGTCCCGGGCCTTGTAGATATACATCTGCACGGCGCGGCAGGTCATGATTTCTGCGAAAGAAGCAGGGAGGCCCTTGACATGATAACGGCCTATGAAGCGGAAAGAGGGATCCTGGCTCTCTGCCCTGCCACTGCAGTACTTCCAAAAGAAGAACTGCTGGATGTTATGAACTTCTTAGGAGAGTATGAAAGCCGCAGGGACGCCTATATCGCCGGAATAAACCTGGAAGGGCCCTTCATTTCTCCGGTAAAGACCGGAGCCCTCGACGCAAGGAACGTTCTGACTTTTGACAGAAAACTTTTCGGGGAGTTCCAGAAGGCGGCGAAAGGAAAGATAAAGCTTCTGGATCTGGCTCCCGAATGCATGCCTGATATGGATGATATATCGAAGCTTGCGGAAGATGTCCATATTTCTCTGGCGCATACGGACTGCGATTATGGTACGGCGAAAAGGGCGTTCAGTCTGGGGGCCGATCACCTGACTCACGCTTTCAACGCCATGAACGGCATAGGGCACAGGCAGCCGGGTCCGGTGATGGCAGCTGCAGAAGCCGGCGCATTTGCTGAGATAATAGCTGACGGAGTGCATATACATCCGTCGGTGGTGAAGCTGGCTCTTAAGATCTTCGGAGAAGACCGGACCGTCTTCGTTTCAGACAGTATGATGGCGGCGGGCATGCCTGACGGAGAATACAGCCTTGGCGGAAAGGACGTCTCAGTATCAGGCGGCAAAGCGGTGCTCAAAGAAGACCCGTCGGTGATAGCAGGAAGCGCAGTAGACCTCCTTGAATGCGTGAAGAGAGCCGTAGCCATGGGTATACCTCTTGAGACGGCGATCAGATGCGCATCTGAGAATCCCGCAAGAAGCATAGGTATTGAAAAAGATTTCGGTACTCTAAGTCCGGGATCTTATGCGAACGTGCTCCTTCTTGATGAGGATCTGGAGATCAGGGCGGTCATCAATAGAGGTTTTATGATCGGAGAAAATAGGATATAATCATAAGATATAGTGATAAAGAAGGAGGTCAACATGAACGACGTATTGAAAGCCATAAAGGAAAGAAGGAGCATACGCAAATTCAAACCCGATATGCCGCCTAAGGAAGACATCGAAAAAATAATCGAAGCGGGTCTTTACGCGGCTAGCGGCCACGGCAAACAGTCCAATATAATCGTAGCGATCACAAACAAGGAAATGAGAGACAAGCTCGCTTCCCTGAACAGTAAGATCCTTACGGGTGATCCGAATAAGGATACATTCTACGGAGGACCGGTCATATTGGTCTCTCTTGCAGACAAGAGTTTCCCGACCTGCGTTTACGACTCGACGCTTGTTCTTGGCAATATGATGCTTGCCGCGCATTCTCTGGGTCTCGGAAGCATCTGGATCCACAGGGCAAAAGAAGAGTTCGAGACAGAAGAATGGAAACAGCTTCTCAAAGATCTCGGAGCGGAGGGCGATTATGAAGGCGTCGGAAACCTCGTTGTTGGATACATAGACGGTGAGGCGCCTAAAGCTGCGCCTAGAAAAGAAGGAAGAGTATTCTGGGTTGAATGATACAGGAGGTATATATGTATAAACTTTGGAATCAGCTTGATGAACTCAAGAAAATGAAGTGGGTCGAACTTTCCCACAGAATGAACAACGACAGTCCCTACTGGAGCGGTATGCCCGAAGGCTCTGTGGAACTTGGCAACGTTATTTTCGACTGGGGCAATCCCATGCTCGAATGCCAGATCCAGCAGTTCAAGTTCCCGGGTCAGTTCGGAACACACATCGACTTCCCGGCTCATTTCTGCAAGACCGGTAAATTCGCAGAAAGCTTCGTAAGCAAGGATCTTGCTCTGCCCCTTTGCGTAATCGACATATCCGCAAAGGTGAAGGAATGCCAGACCTACTGCGTAACGGTGGAAGATATCAAGGAATATGAAGCGAAGTTCGGAGAGATCCCCGAAGGAGCCTTCGTGGCTCTTCGTACCGACTGGTATGTCAACTGGCCCGATATGGACGCCATGTCCGGTATAGCGGAAGACGGAAGCGAGAACTTCCCCGGCTGGTCCCTTGAAGCGATAAAGTATATCTATGAGGTAAGACACGCTGCAGCCAACGGTCACGAAACTCTCGATACCGACGGATCCGCTGAAACAGCCAAGCACGAAGACCTGGCCTGCGAAAGATACGTTCTCGATCACGGTCATCTCCAGGTAGAGCTTCTTTGCAATCTGGACAAGGTGCCTCAGGCAGGCGCAATCGTGATAGGTACATGGGCGAACTTCGAGCACGCTAACGGACTTCCCTGCAGGATATTTGCAATCTGCGAAGAATAATAGCGAATGTAACCGTAATCCATATAATGGATTACGGTGTTTTTATAGATAGATCAAAAATATGTTTACATGCATATTTTTAAGCGGTAAAATATGTGCGTAAGCATATTTTTATATATATCAATTGCTAGGGAAAAGAAAAATGCTTCAAAGAAACGTATATGATTCGTTGAAAGAATGGAAAGAAAGAAAATCCGGTAAGAAGTGCCTTGTTGTACGAGGTGCGAGACAAGTCGGAAAGACGTACATAGTGGAAAGGTTCGGGGAAAATGAATACGATTCTTTTATAGAGATCAATTTTCTTCGCAACCCCGGAATGAAGGATATTTTTTCGGGAGATCTTGACGCAAATAGTCTTATCAGAAATTTCTCTCTGTATAAACCGGATGCAGTGTTCACAGAGGGAAAGACCTTGCTGTTCATTGACGAGATACAAGAATGTCCTGAAGCGGTCACATCGTTGAAGTTTTGGGCTGAGGACGGACGATTCGATGTGATAGCTTCAGGTTCAATGCTGGGTATAGATTATAAAAGACCGTCTTCGTATCCCGTGGGTTATGTCGATTATTTAGACATGACGTCTCTTGACTTTAGCGAGTTTCTTACAGCTATGGGTGTCGGAACCGATGTTTTATCGTATGTAAAGGAATGTTTTGAAGACAAAAAAGCAGTTCAGGAACCGGTCCATAAAAAAATGATGGAATATCTACGTATGTATATGGTGCTGGGCGGGATGCCGGAGGTCGTTAATAAATTTCTCGAAACAGGATCCATGCTTGAAGCAGACAATGTACAAAGAAGGATCCTGACTGACTACCGCTATGATATAGCCCACTATGCATCAGCAGAAGAAAAGATCAAGGCGGAAAACTGTTATCTCTCTATCCCTGTTCAGCTCGGTAAAACAAATCATAAATTTCAATACAGCGTGGTTGAAAAAGGATCGAGTGGGAGAAAGTACAAAAGCAGTGTGGAATGGCTTTGTCAGGCCGACCTGGCC
>JAFRIQ010000051.1 GCA_017432725.1 Bacillota bacterium | reverse complement strand
CTATCTTCTGCAGGAGTACCAGCATCAGGGCCTCGGCTCCATGATGCTGCGCCACGCCCTGCTCGCCGCCCGCGAAATGGGCGCGAAGTTCCTCCGCCTCAACGTGAACAAATACAACGACCCAGTTTTTCAGCTACCCTTTTACCAACTGTGCGGCCGCCGCTTCCGAATTCACGGCTGATAGTTATTATTCTGTTTGCCATAATGATGTACCTCTCACGTAAGTGAAACGTCTGCAAAGCAATGTTTCCAAGGCTATTTTACCATAAGAAATAAAAAAATACAGAAAATAAATGCAATCACGAAACTATTCCTCTGATTTAGAGAGTTCTAATCATATCAGGAATCATTAATTACAACTACAAAGTGTTGGAAATGCGTGTGCGAACAGGAGTAGAATACTAGATGGAAATATGTATAACAAATCGTATTGCAATTTATATGACAGGGAGGTATTATTAGTTGATAAGTAAAAAAGGGGCGATGTTATTCGAATGGGATGACATTAAGTATTGGGACAATATCAAAAAACATGGACTTACTTTTGAAACAGCAGAGCTTGTTTTTCTGGATCCGAACTATATCGATATTTATGACGAATTGCATAGCAGCGATTCAGAAGAGAGACATCTGATTTTTGGATTAGTCGAAAAAGTTCTGTGTGTGGTCTGCATTATTTGCGACGATCATACGAGAATAATATCTTGCAGACTTGCTACAAAAAAAGAGGAGGGATTTTATTATGGTAGAAACGCATAAAAGAGTTATAGGAAAAAAGATAAGTGCCTCAGAGAAAAGAAGAGTAAGGGAAGAGATAGAAAGGGCTGAAAAAATGCCGCTTGTTATTGATGATGATTCTCCGGCTTACAGCGAAGAAGATATGATTCGCCTTATGGAAATTGCGCGTCAGAAAAACGAAGCAAGGAAGAAATCTCTTGTTTCTCTAAGGATAGACCAGGACAGCATAAATATAGCGAAATCTTTTGGAGATGGATATACTGCGTTGATGAGTAGGGTGCTTTACTTCGGACTCAGAGATCCGAATATCCTTGAAAAAGCATTGTAAAAAATAGAGACGGCTTCAATTCTGATGCCGTCTCTTATCATTATGTGGATTTTTACGGTCAAAAGTTGTAAATTGTTAGTATATATATGATCGATATATGGAGGTACTCATATGAGATTCGAAGATCTTCAAAAGGCCATGATAGCGGCCATGAAAAATCATGAAGCAGAGAGAAAGGACGTCATATCCCTTCTCGTCGCAAACGTAAAGAAAGCAGCCATAGACGCAGGAACAAGAGATGATATCCCTGAGGAAATGGTGGATGCAGCTATACTCAAGGAACTCAAGACTACTAAAGAGCAGATAGACACCTGCCCCGCATCAAGAGAAGACCTGCTTACGCAGTACAGATTCAAATTGAGCGTTGTAGAAGAGTTCGCTCCCAAGATGCTTTCTGCAGAAGAGGTCGAAGCAATACTCAAAGAAAAATTCGCAGAGGTGATCGCAACCAAGAACAAAGGCCAGATCATGAAAGCCGTCATGCAGGAGCTCAAGGGCAAGGCGGACGGCAAGGTCATAAACGAAGTGGTCACGAAGCTTTGCAGTTGATGGAAATGGAAGATAAGACTTTCAAAGTTACCGTGCTGGGCTGCAGAGGCTCGGTGCCCGTATCAGGGAAAAGCAGCCTTCTCTTCGGAGGGGCTACTTCGTCGTACAGAGTAGATGCGGGGGACGAGATAATATACCTCGACGCAGGCAGCGGTATATATACGGACAGACCCGAAGAAGGCAAAAGGGTCAGCATACTATTGTCCCACTGGCACATAGACCATCTGGTAGGCCTTGGAATGTTCCTTCAGAAAAACAAGCTGAAAGCCGATATCTACGGCCCTGCCGAAAATGATGAAAAAGCAGCTGCCCTATTGAGAAAGCTTTACTCTGCGCCTTTTTGGCCTGTTGAGATGGAAGCTCTCGGAGCAACGGTACACGCCCTTCCCGAAGAGATGGATATAGGGGACGTAAAAGTCCTTTCAAGGGAAGGCTCGCATCCTAACGGATGCCGCATCATAAGGCTTGAATATATGGGAAGGTCCCTTGTCAACGCCACGGACTTCGAGGCGGAGGATGGGGCCGAAAAAAGGCTCATAGAGCTGGCAAAAGGCGCAGATCTCATTCTTTACGACGGACAGTTCAAAGATGGTGAAGCAGAGAAATTCAAGGGCTTTGGTCATTCGACACCGGGAAAAGGCCTTGAGATAAAAAACAAGAGCAAAGCAAAAAGGCTCGTCATAGTCCATCACGGAGCGGACAGGTCCGACGAAGATCTTCTCGCTATGGAAAGAGAGCTAAGAGAAAAGGATGCGAATTGCTGGTTCGCAAGGCAGGGCGAAGAGCTCACGGACGCATCGGACTAAAACCAAATGGATATGCATTCAGCGGTCAAAGATAGCGCAGGATCAAAGCCCTGCGCTTCTTTTTTATTGTGCGGGGCTTTTTTGTAGTATAAAATATACATAAATATATATTTTCTAGTATTTCGGAGTCACTTATGAGCGAACAGATACTTATATCCCACAGTTCCAAAGACAACGAGTCCGCCCAGCGCGTAAAGAAGGTGCTGGAGGACAACGGTTTTTCCTGCTGGCTCGATAACGATAATATACCGCCCGGGGCGGATTTCGTATCGAAGATAGCGGAGGCCATGAGGAACTGCGAAGTGGTGGTAGTGCTCGTCTCCAAGAACTCCCAGGATTCGGACTGGGTGAGGAACGAGGTCACGGAAGCCAAGAGCCAGAAAAAACTGGTCATCCCCTACATGATACAGGACTTTGAGCCTAACGACACCTTCAAGCTCTGCCTTGGAAATGCGCAGAGAGTGTCCGGTTACGGAAACAAGGAGGAAGAGGCTTTAAGAAGAGTCATCACGGCTGTACGGGATTACCTTGACGAAGCGGGAAACGGCGAGGAGATAAAGATCACCATAGAGAAAAACCCCGCAAAGAAAAAGAAGACCCTTTTCTTTGCCATAGCAGGGGTCGCAGTCCTTGCCGCGGTCGTTGGCATAGTCATATCTTCCCTTGGAAGGGGCGGCTCCTATTCAAAGTCGTCTTTGGAGGTCTACTACTCTGAGGTACTTCCCTACGATAAGGCGGGATACTACCAGACCGTCCAGGAAAGCGACGTGGTAAGCAGCAGCTTAAGCGTCGACAAGGCCTGGGTCATCGGGCCCACGGTCT
>JAFRIQ010000050.1 GCA_017432725.1 Bacillota bacterium | reverse complement strand
GGTGAAAAGGTAACAGATCCCCGAAAAAGCCGTTTTCTGGTATGAAAAAGCCGCTTCTTTCGGAAGCGCCGAAGGGGAATGCCTTCTGGGTTACTGCCTGAGGAACGGCATAGGCTGCGAAAAAGACGAGCACAGAGCCATGGGGCTCTTCGCCATAGCCGCCGACAAGGGCTTCGGCATGGCAATGTACAATCTCGGCTACTGCTTCGAAAAAGGCATCGGCACTAAGGCAAACTTAGACATAGCCAGGGAATGGTACGAAAAGGCCAGAGCTGCCGGATACGAAGAATAAGCGCCGGAAACGGCAAACTCCAAACGACGGTTGTATAACTGCTCTCGATCCATGATCGGGCAGTTATTTTTTTCACATGTTGCAAATCTCACGACAAACGAAAAATCTCTGTAATTGAGCCGTCGAACGATATTATGATGCAGTCCTTCCGGACTTTGGATCCAGGATATTATTGACATTCGTATTATAGTACACTACAATTGTAATGGGGGTGACGTTATGTCAAAAGAAGCAATAGTACAGATCAGAATGGATGCCGAAATGAAGGAGACCGTGGAGGAGCTGTATAGAGATCTGGGAACTTCGTTTCCCGAAGCCGTAAGGATATTTGCGGCTCAGAGTATATACGAAAAAGGGTATCCTTTCAGACCCAGAATTTTAAAAGGGGAGAAAAAGAGTATGAGAGGAAGTCTTGCACAATATGCAGATCCTAAGCTCAGAGAGCGGGAGGAGAACGCTTTCCGCAAAGCTATGGAGGAAAAACATGCGAAAACTGATTGACGCCAATGTGATCCTGAGATATCTGCTCGACGACGACAAAAAGCAATCTGAAAGAGCTGCAATGGTCATAGCCGAAGGAGCATTTACGCTTTCAGAAGTTATTGCTGAAGTCGTATATGTGCTTCAGGGAGTATACAAGGTAGAAAGAAATGAGGTTCGCGACACGATCATATCTCTGTTGAATGAAATTGCTGTCGATAACGAACCCGTGATAAAAGAAGCCCTGAAGCTCTACGCCGTCGAAAAGATAGACTATGTAGACGGTATCCTTGTAGCAAGAGCCCGCTTCCTGGGAGAAGACGTCTTCAGTTTTGACAAGAAACTGAACTATCTATTACATTGAGCATAATGAAAGAGCGGTCCCACAAAGGACCGCTCTTTTTCAATATCATTTCTGATTTTGCTTACTATTTCTTGTTGACAGCTTCCTTGAATGCTTTGCCAGCCTTGAATACAGGAGCCTTGGATGCAGGGATCTTCACTACTTCGTCCGGCTTCTGGGGATTTCTTCCCTGACGAGCCTTGCGGGCCTTTACTTCGAATGTTCCGAATCCGATGAGCTGGACCTTTCCATCCTTCTTCCTGAGTTCCTTTTCAATGACCTCTGTAAAAGCGTTGACTGTAGCTTCCGTGTCCTTCTTTGTAAGACCTGTCTGAGCTGCAACTGCTGCTACTAATTCTGTCTTATTCATTTATATCCTCCTTAGATTTTCGCTCATTTTTCAAGAGCTTTTCTACAAATATCTAAATTATATTTTACCCCCAGGTATGACCTTGTCAAGTATCTTGACCAGTTTTTCAAGCTTTTTAATGCCTTTGAGTTCTTCTGCCGTAATGGTTTTCGTCAAAAATACAACGGCCACGTAAATGATCACGGCGACTCCGATGGAGACCAGAGTGGCAAGACCGTTCCCTATTGCCGGCATCAGCAGTTTGTGTACGCCCCAGGCGCATGCGCCCGTAACGACCGAAGCAAATAAAGGCTTGACTATGCAGAGCATGAAGTCCAGTTTCACGCCGGTATACTTCTTCGCCGACAGGTAATTAAGAAGCGCCGATATGGTATATGTGATCACCGTTCCGTAAGCAGCTCCGGTCACGTTTATGGACGGTATACCGCACAGTATGTACGTGGCTATGAGTTTTACTACCGCGCCTATAAAGAGGTTCCTCACCGGTATGCTCTGCTTCCCTATTCCCTGGAGCACGCCCGAAAGAGCCTGATGTATGGCAAGAAGAGCAATGCCGGGCGCATAGGCAGCAAGGCAGCTTGCCGCATTGATGGCAGCCTCTTTCTGCAAAGGATAAAGGAGCAGCATTATGGGCTGAGCCAGAGCGAATATACCGACTGCGCAGGGCATGCCCACGAGGCTTGCATATCTGACTGAAAGCTGGGTGTTCTGTTTTACGAAATCCGTATCGCCCCTGAGTTTGGCGTCCGCTATGACGGGAACGAGGCTCATACATACAGCCGCTGTGACTGCGTCTGGCATGTTGATGATGGGCGACGCCATACCGGAAAGCTGTCCGAAAAGAGACCTGGCGGTCACCTGATCGTAACCTATGGATATGAGCCTGGTCTTGACCACCACCGTGTCCATGGTGTTGATGATGGGCATTATGAGTGCTCCCAGGGTGATGGGCACAGCTATGGAAAGAAGCTCTCTGAAGATCTTTCCCGCCGGCAGTTTGGGTTCTCCCGTATCGGGTTCGAACTCTGCCATGAGAGCGGGCTTCTTTCTCCAGAAAGCTATGGCCGTGTACAGCAGGGCAAGACCTCCGCCTATGGAAGCACCGCTGGTAGCTCCGGCGGCGGCGTATTCAAGGCCTTTTTTTAGAAAGACCATTGCGAGCACGAAACCCGTGGATACTCTGAATATCTGCTCCACTACCTGCGACACCGCGGTGGGCACCATGTTCTGCTGCCCCTGGAAATATCCTCTTATGGACGATATGACGGGGCATACTACAAGAGCCGGCGCAAGGCTGTACATGCACCATACGGCGTTGGGCTCGGAGATGTAATTACAGATCTGATGTGCGAAGAGGAACATGACGAGACCTGTGAACAGGCCTATGCATGCCATGAGAAGAAGAGAGTATCTGTAAATGCGGAAACTCTCTCTGTATTTGCCCCGGGCTCTCCTTTCAGCCACCATTCTTGAAATGGCGGTGGGTATGCCCGTGGTAGCTATGGTGAGGAGAGCGATGTAAATGGGATATGCCGTCTGATAATACCCCATTCCGTCGTCTCCTATTATATTCGCGAGAGGTATACGGAAGCAGGCTCCCAGTATCTTTGACAGAAGACCCGCAACGCCAAGCAAGGCCGCTCCTCCCACAAACGTTTTCTTATTTCTTTCTTCCATTAAAAACTTTAGTTTATTCCCTTTCCTCTATTAATCCCTCTTTGTATGCTTCCACCAGCATCTTGAGGGTATCTATGGTCTCCTGGCGCTTCTTTCCTTCATCCGTATCCCTGTTCAGTATACGTTCCGAAATATCCTTGCGCGCGACCATGGTGGAGTGTATATCCATTTCCTGTTCTATGGCTTTCTCCTTGCTCTCGAAGGGATCGTGAGAAGTGAGTATGAAGCCGTAGGAATTCTGAACCAGCGAATAACCGGCTATGCCCGTGGTCTTCTGATAGGGCTTTGCGAAACCCCCGTCTATGACCATGGCCCTGCCGCCCGCATGGAGAGGATTGGTCCCCTTCTTTACAGGCATGTGACCGTTGATTATACACCCTTCTTTGACGTTTGCATCAAATTCTTTGAGAATTTTTTCGACTATATCGACCCTGTCCATGAGTTTGTAATAGGGATTGTCTTCCTCTATCCAGGTCACGGGATCGTCTATGAAGAGCCTCTCGAAGGTGGTTATCTTCTTCTTTCCGAAGAGAGGGCTCTTGTATCCGCACCACAGGAACCAGCACATATCTATGCCTCGTTCCTTGTCTATGCCGTCCTTTCCGAAGTATCCTTTTCTCACAAGACCATCGGCATAGTTGAACCAGTCCTTGCCCTGGCGGTAACCGTCGGAAGTGTTTATGGGATCGAATTCACCGTCTTCCGTAAAAGGCATGCAGCCGTGGAAGAGCAGGTTCCCGTTCACTTTCTTGTAAAGGCTTCCGTTCTCGTAGAGAAAACGCACGTGATCCTGAAGAAGTACGCTCTCCATGAAGGCTTTCCTGAGCCTTTCCACTACGGCCTCCTCTTCTTCGGTGAGCCTGTAGGGGTCTTCCGGATCTATGGTCGGGAAGTTGGTATCCTTCATGGGATATTCCACTCCATCCACCATGACGGTGCCTTTTTCGTAGTTCACCTTGTGAAGGAGAGGAAGAGCATCCATCTCGTAATACGGATGTTTCTTCACTATGGCGCCTTCCAGCTTGAACTGTATTATGGCTATGGCCTTGGATATCTTTGCAAGGGACGCAAGGTCCGTATCGTGCATAGCGTCTATCTCGGAAGTGACAGCCTTAAAGCAGCTGCAGGGATCGTCCGCGTAGGTCTTTAATGCAAAGGTGATGAGAGGTCTTAAGGATATACCGTAGCCCACCTCCAGAGTGTGCAGGTTATCGTACCTGGTGCATATCCTTATGACGTTGGCTATGCAGGCCGCGTTGCCGGCTGCAGCCCCCATCCATAATATGTCGTGGTTTCCCCACTGTATGTCTACGTCGTGGTAGTTCCTCAGGACCTCGACGACCTTATCTCCGCCGGAGCCTCTGTCGTAAACGTCTCCCAGGATGTGGAGCCTGAATATGGACGTGTCGCATATGAAATCGCACAGGGCTATTATGAGGTCGTCTGCCTCGTCAGCCTCTATGATGGAATTGATTATGCTTTCTCTGTGATTGGATGTCCTGAAATCATCGCTGCCGTTGGTACTGAAGAGAAGCTCCTCCATGATGTAGGCAAACTTGGGAGGCATCTTCTTTCTCAGGAAGGACCTGGTATATTTGAAGGTGGTGACCTCCACCAGTTTGACCAGTCTGTTGAGAGTCTTTTCATAGAACTCTTCCATATCCATTCCTGACTTTTCAAGTATCTCGAGTTTTTCCTTGGGGTAGTAGACGAGGGTGGCGAGAGTCCTTCTCTCGGCCTCGCTCACCTCCGGAAAACTCTCGTCTATCTTTCTCCTTATGGTACCGGAGGCGTTCCTTATGATGTGGAGGAATGCTTCGTATTCTCCATGGATATCCGACAGAAAATGTTCCGTGCCTTTAGGCAGGCTCTGTATTGCCAGAAGATTGATTATCTCCGTAGCTGCGGATATTTTCGTGGGATAGGTCTCGGACAGGAGTCTGAGATATCTGAGGTCTGATTTGCTGATATTCATGGCGCCTCCTCGAAAAGTCATAAGTCCTTTGTATTATATCATACACTTGCTTTGACTAACTACTGTAAAAACTGTATAATACCTGTCGGTATGTTAGTAGTATATCCAAGCAAACTTAACGGTACGATAAAGGCGCCTGCCTCCAAAGCTCATGCTCAGAGGCTTCTTTTCATGGCCGCTTTAGCCGACTACGCCACGGTCATAAAGAACGTTCCGGACTGCGAAGACATAGACACTGCCCTCGACTGCCTCACGCAGCTTGGGTGCAGGATCACCAGGAAAAAAAACGAGGTGACCATAGATCCCTTCCCGAGGAATACCCCGGCAAAATTCGCCGATTTCGATTTCAGGGGAAGCTCCACCACGGCCAGACTGGCCATAGCCGTTTCAGCGGCTCTCGGTATAAGGACAAGGTGCAGCGGGAACGTAAATCTTCAGAAAAGAAGGCTCCTGCCGCTTACCAGCAGGATGGCCATAAGAGGCGTAAAGTTCTCAAACTTCTCCCTTCCGCTTACCACTGAAGGTATGCTTGCAGGCGGGGAATACGTATTCGAAGGCAACGAAGGTTCCCAGAACATCAGCGCTCTGCTCATCGCCCTGCCGCTTCTCAGAAACGACAGCGATATCAGGCTGGCAAGCCCTCTCGTAGATCCTTCGTTCATAGAGATAACCATCAATTCCCTCAAGGAATTCGGCATAGTCATAGAAAAGACGGATTACGGCTACCACATCCCCGGAAAACAGTACTATCACACACCGAGAAAAGCCACAGTTGAAAACGACTGGGGCCTGGCATCCATGTGGGTCACAGCGGGAGCGGCCTGCGGCAGCGATGACTACTGCATAACCGTAACGGACCTGCCCCTCAATTCCCCGCAGGAATACAGAGACATATACTCCATAATCACGCTGCTACACTACGACTTCCAGGATCTGAACGTGGACGCATCCGAATGCCCGGACCTCGCCACTCTCTTCGCATCCCTTGCAATAGTGAAGGGAGCCAACATAGAGATAAGCGGAGTTCCCCAGCTCAAATACAAAGAAACCGACAGGATGAAGAACCTGTCAGAGATAGCAAGGACCATGGGTCAGCACACCAGGATACTTCCGGACGGTATAGAGATTGAAGGCATAGGATATCCCGACTACAAACAGGGCCAGGTGATAGACACTAAAGGAGATCCTTCGGTCTTCATGTCCATGGTACTGGCCAGCGTAACGGCTACCATTCCTTTCGCCATTTTAGACGAGCACGGGGCGGATAAAACCGACAGGACTTTCCTGAGCACCTTCAAGGCTCTGGGCGGAAAATACGAAATAAAGTAATAATAAAAACGGTCTTTTCAAAAGACCGTTTTTCTATTTCCTCAGTTCGTCTGCGGTTTCCGATATTTTTTCTAGCCTGTGATAGAGCCCGCTCTTTCCAAGGGGCGGGTCGAATAGCTGGGCCAGTTCCGCAAGAGGAAGCTCCGGATTTTCTTTTCTTATCACCGCCGTCTGCCTGAGCTTGACCGGCAGATAATCAAGACCTACCGTTCTGTCGATGTACTCTATATCCGATATGACCTTCTGGGCGGCGTTGACCGTCTTGTCCATATTCGCGTTCTCGCAGTTGCTTATGCGGTTGGCCGTATTTTTCATCTCCTTTGAGATGCGCACGTCTTCAAATTTGAAAAGCATATTTGTACAGCCTATGACCGCAAGAAACTCGGATATCTGTTCCGCTTCCTTTATGTAGACAAGTTCCCTGTTCCTTCTGGTGACGATCTTTCCCTTAAGACCGAAGCTGGCAAGGAGCTTTTTTACGTCTCCCGCTATATATTCGTTCCCGCAGCTTATCTCGAGATGATAGGCCTTGCCGGGATCTGATACGGATCCCGCCGCGAGGAATATGCCCCTTAAAGCCGATTTCTTGCAGCAGCGCTTTCTGTAGTTTGAGCTTTCCAGCCCGTCTTTTATGTAATTAGAACCCTCGTGAACGCCCAGTATGCCCACTTCCCTTAAGATGGCTTCAGAATTCATCTCCGGCGTTATGAGCAGAGAATAGCTGTGCCCTTTCCTGAGAAAATTCCCGTTTTCTATCTGAAGAGCGGTCTTGGCTCCGAAATAATCCTTAACGAGAGTAATGAAAAGACGGGCCACAGCGGGATTGTCCGTAGTGACCTTAAGACCGGGCTTTCCGTTCTGAAGAACTATGCTTCCGGCGAATCGTATGAAGCCGGTCAGCTGCGCAAGCTGGCAGCATTTACGGCTCGTATCAAGCCCTGTCAGTTCTTTTTTTACGTCGCTTGTGAAACTCATCTGCTTTTACGAAGCTCTCTGTTGGAAAGCTCCACGTTGTATCCGTTCTCCCTGAGTTTTTTCGCTATCTCAGCCGCTATGACCACGCTTCTGTGTTTTCCTCCCGTGCAGCCTACAGCAATGTCGAGATGGTACTTTCCTTCCTTTCTGTATCTCGGGATGAGATCAAGGAAAGTAGCGGTCATTTTATCTATGAATTCCCGGGTCTCGGAGAAACCGAGCACGAAATCCCTGACCTTCTTGTTCCTTCCAGTCAGGCGCTTGAGGCTCTCAACGTAATAGGGGTTGGGAAGGAATCTTGCGTCTATGATCCAGTCCGCTTCGTCGGGCATACCGTACTTGAAACCGAAGCTGATGACCGAAATGCGGAACTGCTCCTGTCCGTCGGCTCCGAGTATCTTCATGATCTCCGAATAGAGATTTGCCGTCTTCATACCCGTGGTATTGATTATGGAATCGGCTTTCGTCCTGATGCCCTCGAGCATCTCGGCTTCGGCTAATATGGCGGCTTCGGTATCGCCGTCATCGGCCAGAGGGTGTTCCCTCCTGGTCTCCTGATAGCGCATGAGTATGGTCTTCTCGCTTGCCTCAAGGAAAAGAATGCGATAGTTTATCTTTTCCTTTTCCAGAGCCTGAAGGCTCCTGTCGAGGTCTGAGAAAAATCTTCTTCCCCTGACATCCGTGACAACGGCTATCTTCTCTATGGAAGCGTCTTTTCTCAAATGTTTTACAAGGTCTGATATCATGGCGGGAGGTAGATTGTCCACGCAGTAGTAGCCTATATCCTCAAGGCAGGCTATAGCCGTGGATTTTCCGGCTCCCGATTGTCCCGTTATTATAACAAGTTCCATTTCACTCTCCGATTATCCTTACCTCAGGCTCAAGCAGTATACCGCTGTCTTCGTAGACCTTTTCCCTGACTATCCTGCAAAGCTCAAGCACGTCTTTTGCGCTGGCTTTTCCTCTGTTGATGATGAAGCCCGCGTGAAGCTCAGACACCTGGGCGTCTCCTACGGAAAGGCCCTTCAGCCCCGCCTTATCTATGAGAGCCGCCGCAGCGTATCCTTCCGGTCTTTTGAAAAAGCTCCCCGCGCTCGGATAAGTCACGGGCTGTTTTTCCCTTCTGCTCCTGCTGTTCTCTTCCATTTTTGCTATGATCTCTTCCTGTACGGCAGCCTTAAGCTCCAGCTCTGCCTGCAGCACTATCTCTCCGCTTTCCTGGAAGCGGCTGTGTCTGTAGGAAAGGTCCAGTTCGTCAGCGTAGTATTTATATATGTCGCCTTCAGGGTCCATTGCAGTAACGCTTACGAGGCAGTCTTTCATGCAGCCTCCGTAGGCGCCGGCGTTCATGTATATACCGCCGCCCAGGGTCCCCGGTATACCGCAGGCAAACTCAAGGCCCGACATACTGTATGCAGCAGCCAGCCTTGAAAGATAGGAAAGCATGACCGCAGCCCCCGCCATAAATCTGTTTCCCTCCACGGTGACTTCCGTGAATTCCTTTCCCAGCTTTATGACAGCGCCGTCAAAACCGCTGTCCGTGAACAGCACGTTGCTTCCGTTGCCGAGTATCACGTATTTCGTGCTAGCAGCCTTTACGGCTGACAGGGCATGCTTAAGTTCTTCCAGATCGTCTGCAGTGACAAAAAGAGCCGCATTTCCGCCGCAGCGGAACGTGGTCTCATCAGCCATGGATACGTCCAGGCGTATATTCTTTTCCGGTATCTTTTCAAGAAGTTTTTCTTTGACCAGATCTAGATCCATTTATCTCCCCTCCGCCTGCTTAGCCAGTGACAAAGCGGCTTCTATACGGTTGTAAACGCTCCTTTCCAGCATGTCCAGGAAAGGCCACGTATCTCCGTTTTCTATATACTGCGTCATGAGCGTATTGTATTCCCTGTCCCCTACGGAAAGCTGTGGAAGAGGATATCCGAGTTCCAGAAGCGAGAACATGAGAACGGTCATGGAAATGAACGTGGTCTCCTCCCCGAAGGGATAGAGCCTGTTCATATCGAGATGGAGCCTTACCGCCCTCTCGAGAGGATCGGGGGTCCTTTCGGCGTAGTTGTACTTTTTTATGAGCTCTTTGAATATATCCGGGACCTTTTCTTCCGGCTCCGGTATGAGATCCCACTCGTATACTACTCCCCTGCTTTTCCTGAAGATGCTGTCGTCGCTTTCAGACAGATCCATTCCGAGCAGCATCTTGGCCCATCTGCAAACCATCTTCAGTTCCAGATCTGTGCTCATGGAAATATAGCCTACCATGTCCTGATAGACTTTCTTGAAACGCTCGGCCAAGGAATATGCGTACAGAGGTATCTCGTCGCTGAGGCTCCCCTGTATCATCTTCACGACCGCTGTTTTATGGACCTTCTCCCCGCGTATCCTGAGTATGCTGTATATCCAGCTCCACTGGTCGCTCTGCTGCATCCAGTTCCTGAACTCAGGATGTGATGGGAAGTTGTCCTTGAGCTCTTTAAGTTTTGAGTCTATGAGCTCGATCAAAGCTTGCTATACCCTTTCTGCTTCCTTTTTGAGAGCCCCTTCGAGACCAAGGGCGAACTGGTCGGCGCAGGACGTTCCCCTGCCTGCGCAGTCGTTTCCTTTCAGTATGGCTATGACGGTCTCCGCGTCCTGACCCTCCACAAGCTTGGAGATGGCCTTGAGGTTTCCGTTGCATCCGCCTTCGAAGGATACGTTGTGTACCTTTCCGTCTTCGATCTCGAACCTTACAGCCCTGCTGCAGGTTCCTTTATTGTAATGTACATATTGCATAAAAACGCCTCCGTGTGTTTCTTTTTCATTAATAAGATAACACAAATGGAGGCGCTTAAAAACTCTTTTTCTTTAATTTGCCGCGACTTAGGTCAGCATCAGACTTTCCGGACGGACGTTATCATCCAGTCGTCATGTACCAGTTTGTACGGAGTGCCGCAGTAAGGACATTTCTTCATATGAAGGGCGTCGAAACTTGCTCCGCAGCTCTTGCACTCGACGCTGCAGATACTGAATCCCGGATCCGTATGGGCGTCGATATCCTTTTCAATGGATACGATATAATTCTCATCTCTGCGCCTTACCCTTCCGTCATAGCGCAGATCATCCATGAACGCTCTGAGTCTTAGGCGTATGACTCCGTCTCTGACTTCCGAGGACAAAAGCTGCAAGGCTCCCCGGTACTGCATATCTATGACGGAATCGAAGAATGAAAGGTCCTCGGTTCCTTCGTAGATGCTGAGATCCTTGCGGTCGTCCGTGAACGCTATGGCTCTTAAGAGGGATATAAGGCGGCCTTCGAAGTAGGAATAGGAGAAGTCGGGCTCATATCCCCTCATCACTTCCTCTACCTTGTTCTTGGTCTTTATGCCCTTAAGAAGAGGCATTGCCCTCCCTGCTTCCCAAAAGGCCTTTCCGAGAAGCCTGAAACTGAAAAGCATGTAGCACATGAAGGTGACCATTCCGCCGGTAACGGCTCCCGTGAACAGGGACGCCAGGATCCTTATGATAAGATCGTAATCTGAATGGGCGAACCAGGTCACAACGGTCAGCACAGCGAATGCAACGGCGAATACGGCGGTAAGATTCTTCTTGAGCTTGGGCATGAGGTTCGCTCTTTCCACTATTCCCGGCACGCTGTACCAGGAGGAAAAAACGGGCCATACGTCCTCTATCTCGAATACGGTGCCGCAGTAGGGACATCCGTCCTTCATCTTTGAAACAAGATCCGTATGTCCGCAGTTGGGACAGGTGCATGAAAAGTCTCTGAACCCCTGCTTTTCGAGAAGGGTAGCGTAGAAGATTATTGGCTCCTTTTCCTTTTTAAGTACCTTCTCACCGCTTCTTACGGTCATGTGACGGACAGCCTCTCTGTAAAGAACGCTTGCGCTTATACCTTCGCCTTTTCTGACCAGTTTTCCGGTGATCTCATCTCCCGTATGATCGATATTCTGTTCCATTGAAAGACCTCTTGCGTCAAGTCTTTCCTTCTGGCGGTCCAGAACGTACCTGAGCTCCTTGGAAGCCAGGACAGGCTTTTTACCGCTTACCGACCAGTCGTGCAGTTCGTCGGTAAACGCGTTAAGCTTATCGATACCGTCCCTCATTTCAGTGTTGGCCACGTTATTTTCATTCATACATTTATCCTTCTTTTTATTTCTATATTTTCTGAGCATATTCTACTTGTCGCAGAACTGCTCCAGATATTTTCTGACCGATCTGGTCATTTCTCTTGCGAAACCGGAGTTGAATTTCCTTTCGCAAAACGCCTTCATCCAGTCTTCGTGAGTAGCAGGATCCCTGTCTTTCACTATCATGGCTTTCAGCTCTTCGGGACTTAGCGTTTTGTATCTGTTCTCATGGACTATGTATCTCATATCCGCTCTCGGCGGTTTCGGTCTTTCCTCCTGCTGCCTGCTCGGATATCCGAATACCAGAAGAGCCGCAGGGAATACGTATTCCGGCAGGCCGAGTATTTCCCTCTGGACCTCTATGTTTTCCATGATATCTCCGATATAGCATGAACCTATCCCGTAAGACTGAGCCGCGACGACCGCGTTCTGCGCCGCTATCAATGCGTCATCCACCGCAAGAAGAAGATCCCCTTCTCCCGGCTTTCTCGGGTCGCAGCCTGCGTCGATGAAGGCTTTATACCATTTGAGGCAGTCCGCGCAGAAGACCAGGAGCAGTTTGCTCTTTGCGATGAACGGCTGGTGGTCGCATGAATCAGCCAGACGGTCCTTCAGGTCCTGATCGGTGACTTTTATGATCGTATAAAGCTGCTGGTTCCCCGCCGTAGGAGCCATGACCGCCGCCTTAAGGATCTCTTCTGTTATCTCTTCGCTGATCTCTCTGTCTTCGAATACTCTGACGGACTTTCTGTCATAGAGCTGTTTTATAACGTCGTTCATATGCGGTCTCCTTTCCGTTCTTCCGGTAAATCCCCCGTTAACATTTTTCTGTAATTATACATCACAAAGTTTGATACCGCCATCAGAATACGTCTCAACATAGCTTGCAGCAAAAACCCGCCGGTCAAAGCCGGCGGGTCACGGTTTTCGTATTATTCAGTTTACCAGTCGACTATAGGTGACTGATAGAATACCCTCGTATCAAGGTCAAGGGTCAGCGTAGCGTTTCCGTTCTTTGTTCCGGTTACGTCATATCTGCCCCATACATCCTCACGCACGTAGCAATCCGTATGCGCCGTGATAGGTCTTCCGATATATCCTCCGTTTTCACGGTTGAGCCCCAGGATCGCACGGATCGGCGTGACGAACAGGTTGCCGGAAAGATAAGGCACGATATCGGACACGTCGCCGAGGCGTTTTATAGTACCCTCGCGGAATCCTGCTGCAAGAAGCGGAGATCCGAAGCATACGACGTTCAGTATGTTGTATCTGGACTTGATAGTGGAATTAGCAGAGACCTGCTGAGCGATCATTCCTCCCAGGCTGTGCCCTGCCAGTATAAGATTGGCTCCTCTCGGCACGTTGTTATTGATGATGTTCACCACATTGTAGTAGTAGGCATTGCCCAGATTGAATCCTGCGAAAAGGTCCGTAAGGACTTCCGTAGACTGGTTGAATACCATTTCCGTACCGGACAGCGTTACGAGATACACCTCTTTGGTCTGCGGGAACCATCCTCCGGTGTTTAAGGTACCTTTTGTGATGGTAACGGGACCCTTAGTCCCCTGGTTGTAACCCTCATCCACGAGCTGAGCGATCTGCGCAGCGTTCGTATATGTTCCTCTGTTGCCCGTAGAAGCAAAAACGCAGCTGCAAAACATCATACAGATAATGAGTGCAAGCGCTGCGATCCTTATAAGAACTTTGATATTAGTTTTCATAGCTATCCTCCATCAAAGAACAAAAATATACATTTCGTGTATATTATACCACCGGTCTGTACGTATGTTCAACTGATTAAGCTACGATACTTCACCAAAAAAGACCCGCCTTCAATGAAGACGGGTCATATATTCTTTTGCATATAGCTACAGCGCGTAGAAATATCCTGAGATGAGCTTATCTATCTCCTGTCTTATCTCATCGAAGGATGAATCGCTCTCTGAAGCGGAGGCGTCGAAAGTGACCCTGTAGATATACTGTCCGTAACGGGCAAAATACACTCTTTTGACCATATTGCTTCCGTAGGTCGAATTATTTATCAGAAGTTCGTAGGCTTCGAAATCTTTTCCTCCAATCTTGCCGGAAAAGCGGTCATTACCGCTGAGCTTGTAACCTTCAAAGGGTCCTTTCCCGGAGCTGTAATCCTCTATGGAGCTATCCATCAGATTTTTCAGATAATCGGAAACACTGTCCGCCGTTTCCTGAACGTTGACGGTAACTATCATGAACGTCAAAAATTCGCCGTTTTCATCTACGATATCTTTGTTCTTGCAGTGCAGTTCGACCACCAGCGTTCCGAGCATATTTTCTGCGATCTCTTCTGCCGGCTTGCTGTCGCGGTAAGCCCCCATAGGCTCTTCCATAAGACCGGCTTCGTCAAATCTGAAGCCGAATCCGGCTATTTCGTTTTCATACACTCCTCCGTTTACCGTTCCGTATTTGAAAACGATATTTTCCGTTTTTCCCTGTTCATCATTCCGGGCAGAACTGCCTTCATCCTGCTTGCCGGAAGAACCGCAGGCTGCCATGGACAGCGAAAGTGCAATAACAATCAATACTGCTAATACCTTTTTCATATTTATCTTTTTCTCCTATCTATCTTCATCGCTTGAGCGATATTTCCATCACCACGGGGTTGTGATCCGTATTCCTGAATCCCAGATCCAGGGTCTCGAGCCTTTCTATCTCTATGTTATCCGAAACGATAAAACCGTCTATCATATAGTACTGATGTGTCTTTTTGTCACTGTCCATGTAAGTCTTGTAAAGAGATCTGCATGTCGGTACTTCGTCGTCCATGACGAACTGGAACCCGGGATAAAGATCTGCATCTATGACCGGACATACCCAGTCGTTCATTTTCGGATATTTTCCATAGTCGCAGGTAGAGAAAGTCTGGTTGAAATCTCCGCCGGCTATGACGTAGTTCCCCTTTTCATATTCTTCGCTGAGAAGATCCATGAGCTGTCCCAGCTGTTTGGCTTTTCCTTCACCGTCATCGTAGGCTTCGAGATGAAGGTTCACGACGACGAGTTCCCTATCGCTTCCCTCGAGTTCCATCCGGGAAACCAGAAGGCATCTTTTGAGATTCAGCATCGATACAGGCCATTTGAAGGGAATGGGGAGCTGGACTCTTTCGGAAGAACTGATGGCGAACTTCGAAAAGCTGCTTATTCCCGCTTCGACCCTTCCCAGTCCGTTCCCAAGAGGGATGGGAATGTAACCCGCTTTGAAATTGCACGCATAGCTGCTTGAGTACCTGTCTCCGAAAGTATCCCTCATCATCGCGAGTTCGTCGACCTTGAAGGATCTCCTGCTCTTAAGGTCTATCTCCTGCAGAAGGAAGATATCGGGATCTTCTCCCTGTATCTTTTCTTCCATGGCTTTCATGTTGGTCTTTACCGCATCTTCGGAAACAGCTGTGACCATGGTCCCTCCGTCAAGGAAGCAGTCCATATTTTCATCGAGTCCTCCGTAACCGATGTTCCAGGTCATTATCTTGATCCCGCTGTCTGCTTTAAGCTTGCTGCTGCCCTCTCCGCTGACGCCCATGCTCTCAAGGGGCTTGACTTTAAGGGTCGTGACTGCGCAGAAACAAAGAAACAAAGCAGCCAGGACTATTGCGCACCCCAGCACCATGCAGATGATCCTCAGGATCATCTTAAAGATTCTTTTCATTACAAACCTCTCTTCTTTAACGGTCCTCTTCTATCTCTCGAATATGACTCCTCCGGCTTCGGTGGGATGATCTATGTATACCACGTCTTTCGCCTTGCTTTTGTATCTTAGTATCTTAAGTATTATGAGTATGTCTCCCGCTGCCGACGCAGTCATGACTACCCCCATCATGAGGGTATAAAAGGAGCCTGTCATGATCCCGGCTATCATGGGTAATATGCCCAAAGTGACAAGAGGAAGCACAGCTCCCAGTATGTACTGACCCTTACCAAGAGGCTGGCTGCATGTACAGTAAGGAGTGAGAGAATCCAGCATGACTCCGAACTCTATGTCCTTAAAACCGTTCTTTGTGAACAAAGACCATCCTATCCCGTGTATGAGCTCGTGCACCACTATGAGCGCAAGGAACACTGCGAAGAGAAGTACCGTCTCAACAATGCTGAGTTTTTGGAATATACCGTCATTTTTCAGAAAGAACAGCGCTATCCCTATAGCCGCGACGGCTATGAGCAGCAGGATAGAGAAAACGTTTGCCCAAAGTATGCTTACCGTGAGCATAGTCTTCCTGTAGCCCTGCGCTTCCATGGAAGCCGCGACCTTGTTAAAGCGATCGAGCCTTATCTGTTCCTTTTCAGTGAGTTTTCTTTCTTTTGCCATGATGCCCTTCCTTTTCACTCAAGCCTGAGGACTACGTCTCCGCTTCCCAGCAGCTCAGTCATTTCGTCTCCTGAAAGATCCACGTGTCCGAGCCTGGTATATGACCACGAGTTGGAACCGTAGAAAACGACTATCTGGCTTCCGGAATAAAGGACTATATCACCGGCCTTGGTCGTAGTCTGCCTATCGTCTCTTGCGATGCTCTTCCCTATGGAGCCTACCTGCTCGAAGCCTCCGTACATCGACATGTCTATGCTTAAGGGACAGAGGTTTACAAGCTCCTCTACTGAAGCGTTTTTCTCCCAGATCACCGGGACTTCCCTGTCCCCTATGTACATCTTCATTTGCTTTTCCTCTTCCTTGTTTTCTTCTTCATTTCCGGAAGGAATCTCAGGGACCTCAGATGGGCTTTCCTTTGCCCCGCATCCTCCAAGGAGCAGTATAGCGAGAAGCAATGGTATGACGCGTTTTAAGATCTTTTCTCTCATTTCAGTGCCGTGCCTGCCTGGAACGCTCTGGCGACAACCTTTCCAAGCTCCATATACATCTGGTTGCAGGGATCGAATACTATGGCGTGGAACTTTTCGGGATCTACTTTGCCGTCTGTAAGTATGCTCTCGTCTACCGAAACGTTGACTATGCGTCCGAAAAGATGGCAGCTGGCTTCTTCGTAGCTTATGAGCTCGCATTCTATGCAAAGAGGAAGTTCCTCTATGAGAGGCGCATTCACGTGATCCGCTTTTCTCAAGGTGAATCCTGACTTTTCAACTTTGCCGCTTACCTTATTTGCCGACACGATACCTACGTAGTCGCAGGGCACTACGGTTTCTTTCGTTCCGAAACTGACGGTGAAGGCTTTGGTCTTCTGGAGATTCTTCGTCGTCTTGTGATCTGCCGAAAGACAGATGAACAGTTCCTCGTCATTGCTCATACCGCCCCATGCGGCGTTCATTATGTCCGGTTTTCCGTTTTCGTCGTAGGTAGCTATGATCTGTACGGGCTGGGGATATACCCACGTCTTTACTCCGAAATCTTTTCTCATCTTCTGTATCTCCTGTTCTTTTTTCAGTTGCTCTTTACCGCCACGAATTCTATCTCGACGAGTCCTCCCTTTGGAAGCGCGGAAACTTCCACACAGGATCTCGCAGGCTTCGTCTCGCCGAAGAATTCTTCGTAGAGCTCGTTCACCTTTCCGAAATTTCCAAGATCCGTGAGGAACACAGTGGTCTTCACCACGTCTTCCCTGCGGAACCCCGCTTCTTCCAGTACTGCTCCTACGTTCTTAAGGGACTGAACGGTCTGTGCTTCTATGCCTTCCGGGAGCAGGCCCGTTTCCGGTACCAGTCCCAGCTGTCCTGATGAATAGAGCGCGTTTCCGGCTGAGATGGCCTGGGAATAGGGGCCGACCGCCGCAGGAGCCTTATCCGTATGTATCACTTTGTTAGACATTATCTTTATCCTCCTCTTTATTCTGGAATATAAGGTCGCCGTATATCCATGCGACTCCGTGTACTATATCACCGGCTTCCAGTTCTCCGTCGTATTTCGTATACAGATGAAAATCAAAGCCGTAACTGTCTAAATGTATAAGGGTATTCGGATCGTCTCCCGTTGCTTCCGGATCCTTTTCGAAATCAAAGATCTTCCCGGTAAAAAGTATCCGCGGATCCTGCCCTGAGCCGTCTTCCTGTGAGGAGAAAGTACCTATGGGTATCATCGAAGGGACTGCCATCCTGAAGTCGCTGTGAGCGGCATCGAATTCTTCTTCGGTCTTGAATACTTCTATGTGATATCCAAGGCTGTATATGTCTATGAAGCATTCTCCTTCAGAAGGAAACTCCTCGCTGTAATTGTCGATGAGAATGTTCAGGGGCACCCCTCCGTCGTCTCCTGTCGTTTCGAAGCGGCCCATCTTGGCGTCTTCATAATCCATGAAGTATTGAAGCTCTAACTTGGTCATAAGCCCTCTCCTTTTTGAAACTGCAAAAAGTTTACATTTTATCTAAAACATAGCAAGAATACTCCCGCCTCTACAGGCGGTGAGATGAATTGCTGTAATATATTGACAAACGAACATTTGTTTGCTATAATGTGTATATGTTGGTTAGCAAAGGCTACAAGTACAGAATATACCCAAACAAAGCTCAGGTAAACAGGATAGAAAATATTTTCGGCTGCTGCAGATTCGTTTTCAATTACTTTCTTACCTTAAGACGTACTGCATGGAAAATATCCGGACAAAGCGTAAACTATGTCCTTTCCTCAAGGATACTGACTTCACTTAAAAAGTACAGGTCCTACGTATTTCTTTCCTCAAGTGACAGTATGGCTCTTCAGGAAAGCCTTAAAGACTTAGACAGAGCTTATCAGAACTTCTTTGATAAAAGAAGCAGCTACCCTAAATACAAAAGCAAACATTTTCATAAACAGTCCTACAGGACACGAAACGGAAATAACTGTATACGAGTAGAAGGAAAACGTCTCGTTCTTCCGAAGGTGGGAAGAGTAAAAATAAAACTGTCGAGAACCTTCAAAGGACGCATCCTAAATGCGACAGTATCAAGAGATCCTTCAGGTAAATACTACGTATCGCTGTGCGTAGAAGAAGAGCTCATACCGAAACCCAATGCGGGAGGCATAACAGGTATAGACGTAGGACTTCATGACTTCTACGTAGACAGCAATGGAAATCATATTCCAAATCCCAAACCGCTGAGACGTTATGAGAAAAAACTTGCAAGAGAGCAAAGAAAGCTCAGCCGCAAAGTAAAAGGATCGAAAAACAGCAAAAAGCAGCGC
Source organism: Bacillota bacterium (assembly GCA_017432725.1). GTDB lineage: Bacteria > Bacillota > Clostridia > Peptostreptococcales > Anaerovoracaceae > RUG13409. The sequence continues at coordinate 319 of JAFRIQ010000050.1, read as the reverse complement.
AGGAAAGTATCCCGCATACATGAGAAGATACATAACCTGCGAACTGACTTTCTACACAAAGAGTCGACAAGGCTGGTGAGCGAAAACCAAGTCATCTGCATGGAGACTTTAAAAGTGAAGGGTATGGTAAGAAACCATCACCTTGCGAAGTCGGTATCAGACGCATCGTGGAGCAGGTTCTTCAGCATGCTCAAATACAAGTCGATGGAATACGGATGCTATATCATACAGGTATCTACGTTCTTTCCTTCGAGGCAGCTGTGTTCATGCTGCGGATACAAGAATCCAGTTGTAAAAGATCTGTCGATAAGGGAGTGGG